>JAIMAN010000049.1 GCA_023511915.1 Armatimonadota bacterium | reverse complement strand
CATGTGCCCTTCCACGCAATTGAGTACCTGCGCATGAAAAACGATATCGAGTACGAGCGACGCAAAATCTATACCTGTGGGCTGCTTCGTGCGCTGGAACTGCTGCAACATGACATCGAGCGACATAACAAAATCACGACAGTCAAAGCAGGGCTATACCACTACGAAATCAAAGACTTTCCCGAAGAGAGCTACCGCGAGGCAATACTCAACGCCATACAACACCGCGACTTCACTCAGCCAGGCGCAGTCTTCGTCAAGCATTACGCTGACCGACTGGAAGTCAGCAATCCAGGAGGCTTCCTGTCTGGCATTTCCGCTGACAATATTCTGCGCCAAGACTCGCGCCCGCGCAACCGACGCCTGACCGAGATTCTGCGGCGCGTTGGATTGGTGGAAAAATCGGGCGTCGGCGTCAAGCGCATCTTCTACACCCAGCTGATCTCTGGCAAGCGACCCCCTGAATACTGGACAGATGGCGCATCAGTGCGAATCACACTCTTCAACGGCGCGATTAATGAGGCGTTCGTGCGCCTGCTTCGCAAGCGTGAACGGGAAGGAGATACGGTCGGCTTGGACGAACTGATTCTGCTTGCCGCGCTGGCGCGTCGGCGCGAGCTGAGCGTCCCCGATGCAGCGCAGCTACTGCAGCTTAGCCCTGCCCGCGCCCGCGAATGCCTCATGCAGATGGTGCATAAGGGACTGTTGGAGCGCAGCGGCGTGCGCAAGGGACTCGTGTTTCGCCTCAGCAGCAACATCTACCGCGAGCTGGGCGAGTCGGTTGCCTACATCCGCGAACGCGGCATTGACGCCCTCCGCCACGAGGAACTCATCCTTGCCTATGTGCGTCAGTTCGGCAGCATCACCAACCGACAGGTGCGCGAACTGCTGGGGGTAAATACATTTGCTGCGTCCCGTACACTCAAGAAATTGGTCGATACAGGTAAACTTAGCCGAATAGGTTCAGGGAAAAAACATACAGCTTATGTGATTCGCGAGTAGAGGCGTCCGATACGTCTGGACGGGGATGCTTTTGTGTTGGAAGGGCAACGATTTTATTGCATCTGCAAAAAGCCTTTGTTGCGTCTGCAATAACCTTTTTGCAGATGCAATATCCCAAACCCGTGAGAGACACCGTGCGGGTGAAGATCGCTTAGCCAATCGGGTACAGTTAACCCGCTGCGCAAGCAGCGCGGCAATTCATCCAACAAGGGAGGAACGATTCGATGAGGAACACAGACGCAGGCGTGCGCGTCGGGTGGGCAGTCATACCCGCACGCGCGGCGAGCATCGCGCTATTATGGCTGCTGACGGGGCTATTTGCCTTTGCGGCGGAGGCGGTGGAGTTGCCCCCATTCGGGTCGCAAGAGTACCTGATTCTGGGCATCGTGCTGCTGCTGGCGTTCGCGGCGTTGGGGTTCGGGTTCTACCTCCTGCGCTGGACACTGGCGCAAGATCCTGGCACGCCCAAGATGCAAGAGGTCGCCCGCGCCATTCAAGACGGCGCAAACGCCTACCTCAAACGCCAGATTAGCACGATGATTTGGTTCGTGTTGGCGATTACCGCGATTCTGTTTCTGCTGTATCGCCCCGTGTACGAGCGGGTCTATCCAGGCGAGGGGCTGCTGCTGGGCGCAGGCATTGCGGTTGCCTTCTTTTTGGGTGTGTTCGCCTCGTATGGCGCAGGCTATGTCGGGATGTATATGGCGGTGCGGGGCAACCTGCGCACGGCGGCAGCTGCGCTGACCAGTTTCAAACGCGCGCTGGAGATTGCCTTCCGCGCAGGCGCAGTCAGCGGGATGTTTACCGTCGGGCTGGGACTGCTGGGCGCGACGGTGATTTTCCTGCTGTTCCGCGAGAAGGCGATGTTCGTGCTGGTGGGCTTCGGGTTCGGCGGGTCGCTGGCGGCGCTGTTTATGCGCGTCGGCGGCGGAATCTACACCAAAGGCGCAGATGTCGGCGCGGACTTGGTCGGCAAGGTGGAGGCTGGCATCCCCGAAGACGACCCGCGCAACCCCGCCACGATTGCCGATAATGTTGGCGACAATGTGGGCGACTGCGCGGGCATGGCGGCGGATGTGTTCGAGTCCTACGAAGTCACGCTGGTCGCGGCGATTATTCTGGGCGTGGCGGCGAGCCTCGTGCTGACGCCTGAGAGCGCGATGAAACTCGTGATGTTCGCGCTGCTGGTGCGCGGCGTGGGCGTGATTGCCTCCATCATCGGCGTGCTGGCGGTCAAAGGCGAAGATCGCGCCGACTTGAACCCGATGCAACCCATCAATCGCGGCTTCTGGGTCTCGGCAATCCTGGCGGCGTTGGGCAATCTGGGCGTCGCGTATTTCTTTATGCAGGACATCCAACTCAAGTCGGGCGCAACGGTGGACTGGTGGCGCTTCTGGCTGGCGACGGCGTTCGGCGTGGTGGTCGCTGTGATGATTGAACGCATCACCGAGTATTTCACCTCCACCGAGAAGAAGCCCGTCAAGGAGATTTCGGCGGCGGCGTCCACAGGACCCGCGACGCTGATCATTCAGGGCTTCGCCTACGGGCTGGAATCGAGCGTGTGGTCGGTGTTTGCGATTGCGTCCGCGCTGCTGGCGCCGCTGTTCATCTTCCCGCCGGGGCTGTACGACGGACCCATGCTGTCGTTCTACGGGATTGCGCTGACGGGGCTGGGGCTGCTGGCGACCACAGGCTACATCTTGGCGATGGACACCTTCGGTCCCATATCGGACAACGCGAACGGCATCTTTGAGATGTCGGGCGCACTGAAAGAGCGCGACAACCAGCCCGCGGCAGGCGGCTTGACGGGCGACAAGATTGTGCATCGGCTGGATGCGGTGGGCAACACGACCAAGGCGCTGACCAAAGGCTTCGCGATTGCGACGGCGGTCGTGGCGGCGGTCGCGCTGTTCCACTCGTTTGTGGAGGACTCGCGCCTCGTGGAGTTGATTGACATCGCCAGTCAGAACGGCGTCGCGCTGAAAGACGCTTTCGGCGGGCTGCCTGTGGATGTGCCTGTGGTGTTTATCGGGCTGCTGATTGGCGGCGCGGCTCCGTTTCTGTTCAGCGCGTTCTCGATTATGGCGGTCGGGCGTTCCGCGTTCGAGATGATTCACGAGGTGCGTCGCCAGTTCCGCGAGAAGCCGGGCATCATGCAGGGCACGGAGACGCCCGACTACGGGCGCTGCGTGGAAATTGTCACGGCGGCGGCGCAGAAGGAGCTGCTGGGACCGGGCATCCTCGCGATTGCGCTGCCTGTGGGCGTCGGGTTCGGGCTGAGCATCGGCGCAGCGCCCGTGACGATTGGCGGCAGCCAGTATGTGTTCACGGGCGCGCAGGCGCTGGGCGGCTACCTCGCGGGCGCGATTCTGTCGGGGCAGTTGCTGGCGGTGCTGCTGGCGAACTCGGGCGGCGCGTGGGACAACGCCAAAAAGCGCATCGAGGACGGCTTCCTCGGCGGCAAGGGCACCGACGCGCACAAGGCGGGCGTGATTGGCGACACCGTCGGCGACCCGTTCAAGGACACCGCAGGACCCGCGCTGAACCCGCTGATCAAGGTGATGAACCTCGTCGCCATCCTGATTGCGCCGATCGTGATTCAGCCGTTGCCCGACGCCGTGCGGATTGGCGTCACGGCAGTGGCGGTCGGCGCGCTGCTGTTCTCGGTCTACTGGAGCAAGCGCGGCTCGGTCGCAGAGACCATCGAGCACGAGTTGGGCTACCACACGACCGAAGCCGTAGACGAGTACGCGCCTGTCGGCGGCAAAGGTGGGCAATAAGGGCATGGCGCGGCGGTTGCTGACCCGTCGCGCCTCTCCCTCGAACATCGGCGACGATTTTTCCGACGGGCTTATCGAGTTCCGTCGCATCGTGATGAGCGAATGACAGCGTTTTTTCGCCTGCTACTTGACAAGTGCGTATAAAAATGGGTATACTCTGTGCTGTTATGGAGGTACGCACAATGGATCGACGCAGCGTGTATATCGAGGGTATCCTTAAGGCGTTTAAGGCAGGTGAGATTGATATGGCAGAAGCAGTCAAGGCAATTCGGAGACGCAAGCCGAACTCGGCTAAGATCGAGGGCGCTCAGGAGTTTGCGAAGCTGATACAAGAGGGCAAGTACGAAGAGGCGTTTGCGAAGTATCGCTTCGGTCTCAAGAATGTACGCCAACCTCGCAGCACGCGCAACGGCAAGTCCGACTGAGCGACCGAAGTAAGACCCCTCCCGCGCGGAGGGGTCTTCGCATTTTGGGGTATCCTTCTGCTATGCATCGGTTCGCCTTTGTGATCCATCCTGTGGATGTCAAGCGCGACGCCGCGCGCAAGTACCCCATCGCGAAGTACCTTCCTGAACGCTGGGTGGAGCGGCTCCTGTTGCGCAAAGAGCCGATGGTGGTCTCGCGCATTACGGGCGTGCGCTCGCTAACGGGCGCGGAGACGGAGGGGTGGTTCATCGGCTGTCCGCTCTCGCCGCGCATGATGCTGAGCCTGCCGCTGGAGGTGGTGTACGACAAAATCGTGCGCTGCGGGCAAATCGCGCAGGAGCTGGGCGCGGAGATTATCGGGCTGGGCGCGTTCACTTCAGTGGTCGGCGACGGCGGAATCACGATTGCGAGCCGACTCAAGATTGCCGTCACGACAGGCAACAGCTACACGGTCGCCACGGCGATAGAGGCGGCGGCGATGGGCGCAGAGAAGATGGGCATCGCCATAGAGGATGCAACGGTCGCAGTGGTCGGCGCGACAGGCTCCATCGGGCGCACCTGCGCCGAGGCGCTCGCCCCACAGGCGAAGGCGATGCTGCTGCTGGGGCGCGACACGACGCGATTGGAACCCATCGCCGAGCAACTGCGCCCAGTGGCGCGCGGCACAGTGCGCGTCTCGGACGACCTCCCACGCGACTTGCCCCTCGCGGATGTCATTATCACCGTCACCAGCGCGGTGGACGCCATCATCTACCCCAAAGACCTCAAGTCGGGCGCGGTGGTGGTCGATGTGGCGCGCCCGCGCGATGTGTCAGTGCGCGTTGCCCGCGAACGCGACGATGTGCTGGTCATCGAAGGCGGGCTGGTGGAAGTGCCTGGTGCAGTGGACTTCGGCTTCGACTTCGGCTTCCCGCCGCGCATGGCGTATGCCTGCATGTCGGAGACGATGATGCTCGCGCTGGAGGGGCGCATCGAGAACTTCACGCTGGGCAAGGAGGTCAGCCTGCAGCAGGTGCAAATCACCCAAGCGTTGGCACGCAAGCACGGCTTCCGATTGGCGGGCTTCCGCAGTTTCGAGCGTGCGCTGACCGACGAGGAAATCGCGGCGATTCGGGCGCGGGCGCGTCGTCCCGCGCCTGCGGACACTGCGCCTCCTATCCCTGCCAGTTAACCGTCGGGTTCCACCAGCCGCGAATCTGCTGCATGAACGCCTGCGCCGATTCGTCGTTGAGCGTGGCAGGGTCTACTGCCGCCGCTTGCGGGGGCAACTCGCCCGAAAAAATCAGCGCGTCGCCGCCTGCGGGGTTCGGCGCAATCACCCCGACGCTAATCGCCGCGCTGTTCGGGTAGAGTTCGTAGAACGCCCGTGCGAGCGCAATTGCCTCTTGCAGCACCCGCACGCGGTTCAGCACGCCCGACTGGATGCGCACGCGCGCCTGCCAGCGGTTGGCGGCGGGGTCAAACGCGCACCACACAGGCGCGCCGTTCAGACGCTGGCTGAGTTTGGCTGCCAGGTCCGACTCCGCGCCGCTCATGCCCGCAAAGCCCGCGGATGGGGCAGGGGCAGGCGCAGGTGCGGGCGCGGGCGGCTCGGCGACAGACGCAGGCGGCGGAATGCGCGGCGCGTCGCTCGGCGCAGGCGGCGCGATGGCGCCCTGCGCGGGCTTGACAGGCTCTGCCGCTGCCTGACGCATCGCGTGCATCCGCGCCCCCGCCACAAACGACGCGCCAACCAGAATCAACACCAGTGCCCCGAACAGCGCATACGCCAAAACCTTCGGCTTGGCGGGCTTCGCCTCTGGCTCAGGCACAGGCGGCGGGGGCGCGACCTGCGCCGCGCGCATCGCCCGCAAATTGTGCAACTTCGCGTTGTAATGCACATTCGTCGGCGCTAACTCCACCAGCAACTCGTACCACTGGATTGCGTCCTCCAGTTTGCCCTGATCGGCGTAGATGTCGCCCAGCAGGGCATGAACGGTCTCGTTGCTGGGGAAGCGCCCCATAATGCGGCGGCAGATCTCTATCGCTTCCTCGTACTGCCCTTGCATCCGCAAGAGGTTCGCCCGCGCCAGTTCGGGGTACACCTCGCGGTCGGAGCCTTCCGCGTACAGCGGGTCGGTGGTGTCTTCGCGGATGCGCGAGCCGCACTCCATACAAAACGCGCTGGTATCCGGTATCTCTGCAAAGCACTTCGGGCAAACCATCGTCCCTAACTTCGCCTCCCTAAGCATACTGCAATTGTCGGCACGAGGGCGAGAAATTGTTCCCCACAGGGCAATAGGATACCCGTTTTCAGGTATAATCAAAGGCATGGCGCGACTTCTGTGGAGTGTTCTCTGGGGGCTTGTATGCATCGCGGCGTGGGCGCAGCAGACGGCGCGACCTGTGTATTACATCCAGTTCAAGGAGATTGTGCATCGCGCGTCGGCGGACTATCTGATGCGAGCGCACGCGGACGCCGTGAAAGCGAATGCGGGCGCGTTCGTGGTGCTGCTGGACACGCCAGGCGGCGAGTTGCAGGCGACGCGCGACATCACGACGACCCTGCTGAACAGCCCCATCCCCGTGATTGTGTTTGTGTATCCGTCAGGGTCGCGGGCGGGGTCGGCGGGCGTGTTCATCACGGTCGCCGCGAATGTCGCAGCGATGGCGCCTGGCACCAACATCGGCGCAGCGACCCCCGTCTCAGGCGATGGGGGCGACATCCCCCAAGACATGCGACGCAAGGTGATGAACGACACCATCGCCTACGCCAAGACCATCGCCGAGCAGCGCGGACGCAACAAAGACTGGGTGGTCAAAGCTGTCACGGAAGCCGCCTCCATCACCGAGCAGGAAGCCCTGCGCAACAAGGTCATCGATATCGTCGCCAGTAGCCCCCAAGAGTTGCTGGTCGCCATCAACGGGCGCACGGTCAAAGTCGCGGGCGGTAAGACCCTCACCCTGCGCACCAAAGACGCGCCGTTCCAAGAGATTCCCAAAAACTGGCGCGAGTCGCTGCTGATGTTCCTCGCGCACCCGAATGTGTTTTATATCCTGATGCTGCTGGCGATTTACGGCATTCTGGGCGAGTTGCAGAATCCTGGGGCGACCTTCCCTGGCGTGATTGGCGCGATTGCGCTGCTGCTGGCGCTGTATGCGGCGTCGGTACTGCCCGTGAACGCGCTGGGCGTCGCGCTGATTCTGCTGGCGTTTGTGCTGTTCGTGGCGGAGCTGTTCACGACCTCGCACGGGGTGCTGACCGCAGGCGCGCTGGTCTCGTTCACGATTGGCTCGATCATCCTGTTCCAGTCCGACTCGCCCGTGTTTCGGGTCAGTTTCTGGCTGATCGGCTCGATGACCGCGTTGACGGGCGCGGCGTTCCTGTTCGTGGCGTATTCGGGCATTCGGGCGCAGTTCCGTCGCAAGGTGAGCGGTCAGGAGCGGCTGATCGGAATGATTGGGCGCGCCCGCACGAAGCTGGAGCCTGAAGGGATGGTGTTCGTGGACGGCACGCTGTGGCGGGCAATTGCGCTTGACCCGCCGATTGAAGCGGGCGAGTATGTGCAGGTAGACCGCGTGGACGGGCTGACGCTGTATGTGCGCTGGCAGCCCAAGCCCGCGCCAACCGCCGAAGAACGGGAGTCCACCCGCGCCTGATGCTCCGCACGCGCGTCCTGACCGCCCTTGTGGGGATACCGCTTGCGCTGGCGGTGGTGTTCGCGCCAGGCGGGGGGCTGATGGCGTTCGCGCTGACCCTGCTGGCACTGCTGGGCGCGTTGGAGTACCGCCGCGCCTACCTACACGCCGATTGGATTCCCCAGCCGCGCCCGAACCTGATTTTGCTGCTGGCGGGGGCGTGTTTGCCGCTGCTGGTGTGGCGGTTCCCGCAGGCGTCGCTGGCGAGCGTGCTGCTGCCTGCGCTGGCGGCGGCGTCGCTCTACGAGTTGGCGCGGGCGTGGGGGGGCAGACGCCTCAGCCTCGCGGCGAACCTTGGGCACGGCGTGTTCGGGATGCTGTATATCGGCTGGCTGTTCAGCTTCGGCGCGCAGTTGCGGGGGGACTACGCGCCTGCCGTGCTGTGGGGCTGGCAGGTGGAGCGGGGCGCGCTGTGGGTGCTGTGGCTGCTCGCGATGCTCTGGCTGGGCGATTCGGGCGCGTACTTTGTGGGCAGGGCGATTGGCAGGCGCAAGCTCGCGCCGACGCTCAGCCCCGCCAAGACAGTGGAGGGCGCGCTCGCGAACCTTGCGCTGTGCCTACTGGTGGGCTGGCAGGGCTGCGTGGCGTTGGGGCTGCCGCTCGGCTGGGCGATTGCGGGCGGGCTGGGGGTGGGCGTGCTGGGGCAGCTGGGCGACCTGTTCGAATCTGCGCTCAAGCGCGCCGTCGGCGTCAAGGACTTCGGGGGCGTCCTGCCGGGGCACGGCGGCGTGCTGGACAGGTTCGACAGCTTCCTCTTCAGCGCGCCGTGGGTCTGGTGGATCGTGCAGAACGCCTCTTAGCACAAGCAGGAAGGCAGCGCGCCGCGCCGAAATAGTGTGGCTGATGAGACGCCCTTCCCCTGCGATCTTGCGTGCGGTCGCGATCGCTCTCGGTCCCGCGCTGGGCGTTGCGCCCCTGCTGATCCCCCACCCAGAGTCGCTAACCCCTGAAGCGTGGCGGCTGGTGGGGCTGATGCTGTGGATGGCGCTGTGGTGGTTCTCGGAGTGCATCCCCATCCCTGCGACCGCGCTGCTGCCGCTGGTGTGGATGCCACTGACGGGAATTGCCGACGAGAAGCAGGTCGCCGCTCGCTACGCCGACCCGATAGTGTTCCTGTTTCTGGGCGGGTTTATTATCGCACAGGGGATGCAGCAGTCGGGGCTGCACGAGCGGCTCGCGCTGGGCATCGTGAAGGGGCTGGGGCGCACGCCCGGCGGCATGGTCGCAGGCTTTATGGCGGCGACGGCGTTCACCTCGATGTGGATCAACAACACCTCCACGACGATGATGATGTTCGCCGTCGCGCTGTCGGTGGTGGAGTGGGTGCGGCGCGCCTGCGGGCGGGAGGCGACGCACGGCTTCGCCGTCGCGCTGATGCTGGGCGTGGCATACTCGGCGTCTATTGGCGGGGTCGGCACGCTGATTGGCACTGCGCCCAACGCGCTGCTGGCGGGCTTTTTGCGCGACAACTACAACTACGCGCTGAACATGCTGAACTGGCTGAGCGTCGGGCTGCCGTTCGTCGGGCTGATGCTGCCGTTCACTTGGTTCTGGCTGACCCAAGTGCAGTTCCGCGTCCGAGGCTTGGACTTCCGCGCCCTGCGCCAGTCGCTGCTGCGCCAGCTCGACTCGCGCGAGCGTTGGAGCCTTGCCGAGCGATGCGTCGCGGGAGTGTTCGCCTACGCGGTGGCGGGCTGGCTGGCGCGGGAGTGGCTAAGCCGCCAGTTCGGGGTCGCGATTTCCGATGCGTTTGTGGCGATGAGCGCGGCGCTGACGCTGTTTTTGCTGCCCGCATGCACAAAGCCGTACAAGCCGATTCTGGATTGGCGCACGGCGGAGAGTATCCCGTGGGGCGTGCTGATTCTGTTTGGGGGCGGGCTGGCGTTGGCGGGCGCGTTCGAAAGCACGGGGCTGGCACAAGCCATCGGCGCGAGCGTGAAGGGGCTTTCGGGGCTGCCCGTGTGGGTGATTGTGCTGGCGGTGGCGACGCTAATCATCTTCCTGACCGAGTTGACCTCCAACACGGCGACGACGGCGACCTTTCTGCCTGTGGTGGGCGCGGCGGCGGTCGGTTTGGGTATCGACCCGCGCTTGCTGACGGTTCCTGTGGCAGTAGGCGCGTCGGCGGCGTTCATGCTCCCCGTCGCCACGCCCCCCAACGCGATTGTGTTCGCGTCGGGCGAGATCCGCATCGCCGAGATGGCGCGCGCAGGGCTTGCGCTGAACCTGTTCTGCATCGCGGCGGTGACGCTGATTGCGCTGACCACTGCGCGCTGGGGGCTGGGCATCCCGTAGGGGTATACTTCGCGGGCGATGGAGGCGTATGACCCCTCGCGCATCTGGCTGTACCACGAGCGGCTGAGCGCGATCCCCGAAGAGATGGGCGCGGTGCTGGAGTACGCGGCGTGTTCGCCCAACATCAAGGAGCGGCGCGACTACTCGTGCGCGCTGTTCGACGCGCAGGGCAGGCTGGTAGCGCAGGCGGCGCACATCCCTGTGCATCTGGGCGCGATGCCCGCGCTGATGGCGTACCTGCTGCCGCGCATGGAGTGGCAGGCGGGCGACATGGCGCTGACCAACGACCCCTACCATGCGGGCACGCACCTGCCCGACTGGACGCTGATTGCGCCCGTGTTCGTGGAGGGGCGGTTGATGGGCTTTGTAGCGAGCCGCGCACACCACGCCGACACAGGCGGCGCAACGCCCGGCTCGATGCCGCTGGCGACCGAAATCTACGAGGAGGGGCTGCGCATTCCACCCGTCAAGATTCTGCAGGGAGGCGAACTCAACGAGCCGCTGCTGGAGATGATCCTGCACAATGTGCGCACACCCGACGAGCGGCGCGGCGACCTGATGGCGCAGATGGGCGCGAACCAAGTGGGTGTGCGACGCCTGCAGGAGTTGCTTTCCACCGAAGGCGTCACCGTTTGGGGTGAGCGGTTCGAGATGCTGATGGGCTACAGCGAGCAACTCATGCGCGCCGCGCTGCGCCAGATTCCGCCTGGCGAGTACGAGTTTGTGGACCACTTGGACGACGATGGGCGCGGCAGCCGCGCCTTGCCAATACGGGTGCGCGTGGTCGCCCCTGCCGATGGGGAAGGCACAGTGCGCTTCGACTTCACGGGCAGCGCGCCGCAGTCGGCAGGCGGGCTGAACGCGCCCGAAGCCGTCACGCGCGCGGCGTGCTACTATGTCGCCCGTTGCCTGCTGCCCGAAGACGCGCCGACCAACGACGGCTGCTGGCGACCGATTGCGGTCGTCGCGCCCGCAGGTACGATTGTGAATGCGCAGCCGCCAGCCGCCGTCGCGGGCGGGAATGTGGAGACCTCGCAGCGGATTGTGGACGCAATCTTGGGCGCGCTGGCGCAGGCGCTGCCCGACCGTATCCCCGCCGCCTCGCAGGGCACGATGAACAATATCCTGTTCGGCGGGTACGACCCCCAGCGCGGGCGGGCGTTCGTGTATTACGAGACGCTGGCGGGCGGCGCAGGCGCACATCCCGACGCCGACGGCGCAAGCGCAATCCATACGCACATGACCAACACGCGCAACACGCCGATCGAAGCGCTGGAGAGCGCGTACCCCGTGCGCGTACTGGAGTACCGAATCGCCGAGCGCACGGGCGGAGCGGGCACGCGGCGCGGCGGCGACGGTATCGTGCGCACCTACCAGTTCCTCACCGAGACGACGCTGACGCTGCTGACCGAGCGACGCCGACGCGCCCCTTACGGACTGCACGGCGGCAAGCCCGGCAAGCGCGGGCAGAACCGCCTGCACATCGACGGCGAGGTAGACGCCGAAGTGGGTAAGGGCGTCATTCGCGTGCCCGCAGGCGCAATCCTGACGGTTCGCACGCCTGGCGGTGGGGGGTGGGGGGTAAGGGTATAGCTCTTGGGTTCACTGCGTGCGGAACAGAAGCGTGTTTTTCGCCCTCACCCCCAGCCCTCTCCCACGCTGTGGGAGAGGGGGAGCCGTGCGCGGGTGTTTTTGGAGTGCTGAAGCGCAAGCTTCAGCATCGGGCGGAAGCTTCGCTTCCGCACTCCACATAAGCTCTCACGGGGTGGGAAATGGAAGCCGTGCGCGGGTGTTTTTGGAGTGCTGAAGCGCAAGCTTCAGCATCGGGCGGAAGCTTCGCTTCCATAGTCGCCCTCGCCCGCCTTGCGAGCGAGGACAACACGGCGCGCCTGTCCTAAAGATTTCGTGCCCGATGACTGTATCCTTTACCGTTGCTCATCGGTTGGGAAGAGCGGCATTTGATTTTGCTTGCCTTTCCGTCGTTTGCGGGCGCGCGTTGGGGCGTCGGGCTTCGGGGCGGGCGCAGGATCGGTCGCTGCGGGAGGCGGCGCAGGCACAAGCGCGTCGAGTTTGCCCAGCGCGACGCCGCGCGCCCAGCGGTCAACCTGCGCCATTTCGGGCAGGCTATTGCGTGGCACAGCCTTCGGGCGAATCTGCAGCCCCTGCGCCAACTGACGCGCCTGCTGCATCAACCCGCGCAGCCCCGTGTCCTTGATTTTGTAGACCCCTTGCCACTGCCTGACCAGCAGCTCGCTGTCGGAAAACCACTCCACCTCGCGTGCACCCAGCTGACGCGCCATCTCCAGCCCGCGCAGGAACGCGCGGTACTCCGCCTGATTGTTCGTCGCTGTGCCCAGCGGCTCGCGTCCCGCTGCCAGGGTGTTGCCCGACTCGTCGGTGATGAGGTAGGCAAGCCCCGCGGCGCCAGGGTTGCCAATCGACGAGCCGTCCGTGTACAGGCGTATCCGCTTAGTCGCCACTTGCAAGAGTGTACCCTACAGGATCAGCATCGCGTCGCCGAAGCTCAGGAATCGGTACCCTTCGCGAACCGCCTCTCGGTAGGCGCGCATGACGAATTCGCGCCCTGCGAACGCGCTCACCAGCACGAGCATCGTGGTGCGCGGCATGTGGAAGTTGGTGATCATCGCCTCCACTACCTTGAACTCGTAGCCGGGGGTGATATACAGGCGCGTTTCGGCGGAGCCGTGCTGCACCTGACGGGGTGCGACGGCGGCGCTTTCGAGCGTGCGTATGCAGGTCGTGCCCACCGCCACGATGCGCCCGCGCGTGGCGTTGATGGCGGCGGCGGCTTCGGGGCTAATCGTGTACCATTCGCCGTGCATTTTGTGCGCTTCCACCTGCTCGGTCTGTAGCGGGCGGAAGGTGTCCAAGCTCACATGCAGGGTGATATACACAATCTGCACGCCTTGCGCCTTGAGGCGTTCCAGCAGCGCGGGCGTGAAGTGCAGCCCAGCGGTGGGCGCGGCGGCGGAGCCAGGCGCGTGCGCGTACACCGTCTGGTAGCGCTCAGGGTCGGTCAGCTGCTTGTGGATGTAGGGCGGGAGGGGCACTTGCCCGACGCGCGGCAGAACCTGTTCGGGCGGCGCGTCGCTGAGCAGGCGCACAATGCGCAGCCCACCCTCCAGTCTACCTTCAATCACCACCTCCAACTGCTCGCCGACCCGCACGCGGCTGCCGTCGGGCAGGCGTCTGCCCGGACGCACCAGCGCGTGCCAGCGTCCATCAGCGAGCGGGTGCAGCAGGAACACCTCCGCCTGACCTCCTGTCGGCTTGCGCCCCAGCAGCCGCCACGCCGAGACGCGCGTGTCGTTCAGCACCAGCGTATCGCCCGCCTGCAGGTAGTCGGGCAACTCGTAGAAGCGGCGATGCTCGATGGTTTGCGTCGCGCGGTGCAGCACCATCAGGCGGGAGTGGTCGCGCGGCTCGATAGGCTCCTGCGCAATCAGCGATTCGGGCAACTCGTAGTCAAACAGGCTCGCGTCCATCGTTATCGCCCGCGCGCCGACAGCCACGCCCAGAAAGTCAGCAGCAGGGTCAGCACGATGCTAATTAGGATACTTGTGCCCAGTGGGAAGTAGAACGAGAAGCCGTCGCGCTGGATGGCGATGTCGCCTGGCAGTCGCCAGCTGCGCACACCCAGCCGCTCCAGCCCAATCAGCAGCAGTCCCACTGCCACAAGCACTGCGCCCAGCCCCAGCAACACTTTGCCGATTGTACCCATGCTGCGTACCTGCCTTTGGGAACCGCGTCGGAGAGAGTGAAAGGTTTTGGTGACCCCAGGGGGATTCGAACCCCCGTCCTCCTGGCTGAGAACCAGGCGTCCTCGACCGCTAGACCATGGGGCCACCTGCTGCTTGTATGATACCCCATCGGGCGCGCCTGTGTCAAGGGGCGCGCCCGTTAGTTCGCGCTTGCCGACAGCACATTCGCCATGAGCGAGACGCGCAGCTGCGCCTGCTGCGGGTCGTCGGTCTCAATCAGCAGGTTTTTGCGCACGGTGCCTGTCTGCCAGCCGCCCTTGTAGCGCAGAACGAAGCGGTGCTGCTTGCCGTCCGCCGTCGATTCGTGGCGCACCTCGATGTTCGGGTCGTCCACTTCGAACCGCTTGACTTGGAAGCCCTTGTCGCTGCGGCTGAGGGTGACCACGCGCTCCACAGGCAGTGGCGTCGCCGAGTTAATCGCGCCGAAGAAGACGGTCGTCGGCGTGACAATGATGCCCTTCTCGTAGTTCAGCGCGATGTTGACCTGCGGCATTGCGCTGGAGTTGGTGCGCGCCGTCACCAGAATCGCGTTGCGTCCTGGGGGCGCGTCGGGGCTGACCGTGATGATGACCTTCGTGCGCTTGTCGTCGATTTTCTGGGTCTCGGCGCGGGCGAAGGGCACATTCACGCGCACCTCCTGCACCTCCAGCGGCTCGTCGGTGTTGGAGACAATCTCCGCCTCCTGCACGGTCGGCGCGTCGCTCTTGAGGGCGATTGGAATCTGCTCGCTGGGCTTGACCTCGATCGCGACGCGGATGGTGGTCGTCAGGCGCAGCGTCAGGTTCGGGTTGTCGGGGTCGTTGCTGGTGACCTGGATGGTCTTGATTTGCGCTCCGCGAAAGCCTGCCGTGCGCAGCTCCGCCTCGATCTTGCCCTCTTTGCCGGGCTCGATGACCTTGTCGTAGTAGGGGGTCACGCAGCCGCAGCTGGGTCGCGCGGTGATCTCCAGCGGCGCGTCGCCCGTGTTTTTGACGACGAAGGTGTGCTTGACGACTGCGCCCTGCGTGGTGTCGCCGAAGTCGTACTCCATCGGCTCAATCGCGATCTTCGGCTTGGGCATATAGACGGCGACGCGGCGCGCGGTGTAGTCGGCAAGCGTCGTGCGCACTTGGTTCAGCGCACGCACGCGCGCGACCTCCTCGCTGGTGGGCGCGGTCGGCAGGTCTTCCGAATTCCACACGGGTCCCATGATGTCGGTGTCCTTCTGGCTCTCGCCCAGCCCCAAGTACGCGCCGACCGCTTGACCGACCAGGTGCGCGACGGCTTTTGCGGGTTGGGGCATCTCGGTGTAGGGGATGTAGGTCGCAATCCGTGCGCGCACGCGCCGACGGTCGCCCTGATTGGGGGGCAAGAAGAGCCGCGCGCGCCCGTGCATCAGGCGGAACTGACCCGCCGTGATTTCGGCGACATCCTCCTCGAACACAATCTGCACATCGGCGGCGCGCTCATCGTCCGTCCACTCAATGCGCGGGTTGCCCCCCAGCGCGGTGTTCCAGTTCTGAACCGCCTCCTGCGCCGCTTGGCGGAACCCCTCGCGCAGCTCAATCGGGATGGTCGCCCAACTGCCGTACACGCGAACCGTAGCGGGGATCACCAACGGCTTCACTAACTTCTCCGCTTCCGTAAACTCGCTCTTAGACAGTAAGTTAATCGCTTGCGTGAGTTGGTCATGCTCCTGCTTAGCGACATTTTCGGGCAGCGCAGGCGCTTGCGGGGCGTTCTGCGCCCATGCCGCTATGCTGGACATCATCAGCAACAACGCCGTCATCCATTTCTGCATACGAATACCCTCCAGCGTATATTATAGCCCAAAACGCCTGCGAAGGTCATCACCGAACACCGCACAGGGCGGCGTCGGTCGGTATAATTCCCCCGTCGCTGGGCGACAGTTAGTCAGTGAACTAAGGAGGCATAGATGAGCGAGACCACACGCACTTTGATTTTCGTTAAGCCCGACGGCGTGCGCCGCGGGTTAGTCGGAGAGATTATTCAGCGGTTCGAACGGCGCGGGATTCGCATCGTCGGGCTGAAGATGGTGCACCCGACGCGCGAACTCGCCGAGAAGCACTATGCTGTGCATCGCGATAAGCTGTTTTTCGAGAGCGTCGTGAACTTCATCACTTCGGGACCCGTGGTCGCGATGGTGTTGGAGTGCCCGAACGCGATCGAGGTCACGCGCCAGATGATGGGCGCGACGAACCCCGCCAACGCCGCGCCCGGCACGATTCGGGGCGATTTTGGGCTGGACATCGAGCAGAACATCATTCACGGCTCGTCCGACCCTGAAGCGGCGGCGTATGAGTTGAGCCTCTGGTTCACGCCCGACGAGCTGGTGGGCTGACGGGGCAGGCAGGAGACGGCGCGCGGCTGCCGAATCGTGCCCGTATGCAGCTCGCGTGGGCGACTTTCACGGTCAATAAACGCTTCGCGCTCGCGATTAGCCGCGGGGTGACCGCGCAGACGGTGAATGTGTGGGCGCGTGTGCAGGCGGACGGCATCGAGGGCTGGGGCGAGGCGTCGCCGTTCGGCGTCGGCGACTTTCGGCAAAGCACCGAGCAGATCGCCGAACACCTTGCCCAGGCGCGCCCTCTGCTGGAGCCGTTGCACCCGCTGGAGCGCGAGCGCGTGGAGCAGTCGCTGCGTGCAGCGGGGATTGGCTCGGCGGCGCGCGCGGCGATCGACCTCGCGCTGTGGGACTGGCTCGGCAAGCGCACAGGGCTGGCGGTGTGGCAGCTGCTGGGGCTCTCGCGCGCGGCGATTGCGCCCACCTCCGTGACGATTGGCATCAACCCGCCCGAAGTTGCGCAGCAGCAGACGCGCGACTGGCTCGAGCGCACGCACGCCCGCGCACTCAAAGTCAAGCTGGGCAACCCCGCTGGGATTGAGGCTGACCAAGCCATGTTCGAGGCGATACGGCAGGTCGCGCCTGAAGGGATTGCCCTGCGCGTGGACGCCAACGGCGGCTGGAGCTTGCCCGACGCCATCACGATGTGCCGCTGGCTGGCGGAGCGCGGCGTGGAGTATGTGGAGCAGCCCCTGCCGCGCGGCGCGGAGGACGACCTGCCCGCGCTGCATCGCGAATCGCCCCTGCCGATTTTCGCCGACGAGAGTTGCTTCGACTCGCGCGATGTCGCCCGCCTCGCCGACCGCATTCACGGAATCAACATCAAGCTCATGAAGTGCGGCGGGCTAAGCGAGGCGATACGGATGGTGCATACTGCCCGCGCGCTGGAGCTGCAGGTGATGTACGGCTGTTATTCCGACAGCAGCCTCGCGATTAGCGCCGCCAGCCAAATCGCCCCGCTGGCAGACCACTTGGACTTGGACAGCCACCTGAACCTGTTGGACGACCCGTTCGTCGGGGCGGAGTTGCAGGAGGGGAGGGTTGTGCCGACTGCTGCGCCCGGGCTGGGCGTGCGCTTGCGGGAGATGTTTGTATAACGCCCCACCCCCGTTTTCGAGGGCAGGGCGCGGAGAATGGTGAGTGGGTTCGCGTTAGCGGGAACGGGTCTCCTCGAAGACCACGATGTCGCCGCGGCGCACGACGCCCCGATAGGTGTAGGTCGGCTCCTCGCTGTCGGGGTTCGTGAAGAAGGCGACGGCAATCGTGTCGGGGTCGCCGTCGGCATCGCGCGGGGTGCGCAGGTCGCCCACACGCACGACTACCACGCCGCGCGCACGCTCCACACCTTGCCGTGTGCGCACTACGGCAACTGCGGGTCCGCTGAATACGGCGCGCTTGTTCTCGATGTCCACCTCCAGCCGCCGTGCGTTCGGCATCTGGATGGACACGAGGCGGTTCGCCTCGCGCACTTCAATCGCGAAGCCGCCGCCCAGACGGGTCTGCCCGTTATACTCCACCTGTTTGACCGAGAAGTTGAACTGCGCGTTCGGGCGCTCCGCATCGGGCGCGCCTGCCAGTCCAAAGCCAACCGCGCCGCGGATGGTTACCGACTGCGCATACGCCAACGCCATTACCGCGCCAATCGCGGTCAGCCATATCAGTTTACGCTTCATCGCTGCTCCTCCTTCAAAAGTAGTCAGAGATGGGGTCTCTGCCGCCGAATTAGACGGAAGGGACACGGGATTGTTCACTGCGGGTATCCTAAACGCGATGGAAGAGTTGCTCTGGATACCGAGTCGTGGCAAGCGAATGGCGGCGGTGCTGCACCTGCCCGATGGGCGCGGGCGCGCGCCTGCGGTGCTGATGTGTCATGGCTTCACGGGACACAAGGCGGAGGCGCATCGGCTGTTTGTGCATACGGCGCGGCGGCTTATGCAAGAGGGGCTGGTGGTGCTGCGCTTCGATTTTCTCGGCTCAGGCGATAGCGAGGGTCTGTTCGAGGAGATGACCATTCGCGGCGAGGTGGAGGACGCGCTGAACGCGCTGGCGTTTTTGCGCGGGCACGGGCGCGTGGATGCGGGGCGCGTGGCGATGCTCGGCTTCTCGCTGGGCGGGTGCGTCGTCGCGCTGAGCCTGCCCCGCGCGGGCGCGGTCAAAACGCTCGTGCTGTGGGCGCCCGTGTCGAACCCCATGCGCTGGATGCCCCCCACAGGCGTCCCCGACAAGCCCCAAAACCGCGGCGGCTATATGGTCGGCGTGAACTTCTTCCGCGAGTTGCCCGACCTGAAGCCGTTAGAGAGCGTGCGCGACTACAGGGGAAGCGTACTCGTGCTGCACGGCAGCGCGGACGAGGCGGTTCGCCCCGACGAGGGACGCGCCTACGAACGCGCCTTCACCAACGCGCAGCGGTTCGAGTTCCACCTCATCGAGGGCGCCGACCACACCTTCACGCAGCCCGACGCGGAGCGACGACTGATTGAGCGCACTACGGAATGGCTGCGGGCGCAGGTGTAGCGGGCGCGGGCTGGTGCATCTGCGCCCACTGCAGCACCGTCTGCAGCACGCCCTCGCCGCACAGATAGAAGTTGCGCAGCAGCAGCCGCTCTTGGGGCGTGTGGATTCGATCTGCGCCTGTGGGGAACACGAGGCACTGGATGCCCTTGAGCGCGAAGGCGTTCGCGTCGGAGCCGCCGCCCGTGCGCTCCAGTTTCGCCTCGATGCCGACGGTCTTTAGCCCTGCGACGGCGGCGCGCACAATCGGCGCGTCTTCGGGCAGGCGCACCGCCTCAAAGGTCTGGCTGAACTGCACCTCGGCGCTGCCGTCGCTCTCGCGGGCGACCTGCTCGCAAATCGCTTGCCAGCGTTCGCGCAGCGCTTGCACGCGCGCGGGGTCGAAACTGCGGAACTCGCCGACGAGTTTCACGCGGTCAGGCACGACATTCATCGCTTGCCCGCCTTCGATGACGCCGACATTCGCGCTTGTCTCAGCATCGAGGCGTCCCCACGCCATCTGGGCAATCGCTTTGGCAGCCATCGCGATGGCGTTCCTGCCCTTTTCGGGTTCCGCGCCTGCGTGCGCCGCCTTGCCCAGAAACACCACCTCCCACTTCCAGTGCGTGGGCGACTGCACAAACAGCGCGCGGGGGTCTTCGCGCCCGTCCACGACCAGCCCCGTGCGGGCGCGCAGCAGGCGCGCGTCGAACGCTTTCGCGCCCAGCAGTCCCTTCTCCTCGCGAATGGTGAAGACCACCTCCAACGGCGGGTGCGGCAGGTTGCGCTCTTTGAGTGTGCGAATCACCTCCAGAATAATCGCCACGCCCGCCTTGTTGTCCGCGCCCAGAATCGTCTTGCCGTCGGTGCGGATTTCGTTCTCATCGCGGATGAGTTGGATGCCTTCCGTCGAGTAGACCGTATCCACATGCGCGTTCAGCAGCAGCGGGGGCGCGTTCACCGTGCCTGTGAACCGCGCGAAGACATTCCCGCCTGTGCCGCCAATCTGTTTGCTCGCCTCGTCGATGATGACCGTCTCCGCGCCCAGCGCGCGCAACTGCTTCGCGACGAACTCGCATATCGCCGCCTCGTTCTCTGAGCCGCTCTCAATCCGCGCCATCTCGATAAACAGTTGCGTCATTCGCTCGTGATTGAGCAGCGGCTGATACGAATCGGCATACGCGAGATACCAGAGCAACCCGATGAGCAGTCCAAATGGTCGCATGGCACGATTATACCGCCCCGTAAACTGCACAGGTTGGCATTCGGGCAAAAAGTGGGTTATAATAGGCGTGAAAGGCGGCTATCCCATGCGAATCACGCGAACCATGAGCGCGTTTCTGTGCGCAGGGTATCTGTTGACGACGAGCGCGTATGCGACCGTGCTGACTTTTGACAACTCACCCAGCCCAATCCCGTATGACTACGGCAGCCGTGTGGACGCTTCGGGCGTCGATGCCGGCGGGCGCACGAACTTCAACCTCACCCATGGCGCGACGCCGAATGTCGCCGTGCAGATGTTCACCGCGAACTACAGCGACTGGAGCCAGTCAACGAACCTGTTCGTGTGGGGCAGCAGCTACGCCGACCTGACCGATGTGGCGTACCACAGCTCTGGTCAGGGCGCGCGGTTCATTTTCACTGCCGACTCCTAGTACTATGTGCGCCTGCACGCGTTCCAGATGGGCGGCTGGCTGAACACCGATCGCACGCTGCCGTTCCTGCAGGTGCTGGTGGACGGCAACCCTGTGTTCACCCAGACGAATGTCGCGATTAGCGGCACGACGGCGAACACCTTCTCGTTTGACCCGAATGTGGTCAAGGGCGGCGTTATCGAGATTCGCTTCGGCAACGACTGGAACATTGCGATTGACAACATCGGCTTCTCGCAGGAGTTGATTCCCGAGCCTGCCAGCATAACGCTGCTTGGGGCGGGCTTGGCGGGTCTGGCGCTGCGACGGCGCACCAGGAAGTAATACAATCGCGCATCCATAGTTCACAAAAACAAGTAGCCCGAAGACCCCCTCCTTAAGGTTCCCCCTGCACGCAGGGGGAACCACACGGGCGCGCTCTCGGTTCCCCTCGCGAAGCGGGGGGAACCTGAAGGAGGGGGGCAATTATG
>JAIMAN010000048.1 GCA_023511915.1 Armatimonadota bacterium | reverse complement strand
CAGGGGCTGCCCTACCCTGCGCTGCTGACGCGCCATCTGCATGTGCAGCCCGACCATTACGGCAACCGCGCGCCATATGCCGACCCGCACGCGCGCGGCGTGGTGGACGGGCTGACGCTCGACGCCAGCCTGAACGCGCTCGCGACGCTCTACTACGCCACCCTGCAGGCGTTGGCGTACAACATCCGCGATGTGCTGCGCGCGATGGCGGAGGCGGGCTACCAGACGGAGGCGATTTATGTGACGGGCGGCAGCGTCAAGAACCGCCTGTGGCTGCGTGAGACCGCCGACATCACGGGCTGCCGTGTGGTGGTCAACCGCGAGCCAGAGGCGGTGCTACTGGGCAGCGCGATTTTGGGCGCGACGGCGGCAGGCGCGTACCCCGACATCCCCAGCGCGATGCACGCGATGACCGCCCCAGAGTTCGTCGTGGAGCCAAACCCCGCCACCGCCGAGTACCACGCGACGAAGTTCGCCCTGTTCCGCGAGTTGTACCAGCAGCACCGCGCCCGCCGCGAGGCGATGCGCCGCTTCGAGCCGTGAGCCTGCCGATGGAGACGCCCGCGCCGCTTGCCCCGCCGCTGGAGGCGGACTTCTACTTGCAGCCGACAGTGGAGGTCGCCCGTGCGCTGTTGGGGCACTGGCTGGTCGTGCGCCACGAGGCGGGCTGGGTCGGCGGGCGCATCGTGGAAGCGGAAGCGTACACCCAAGACGACCCCGCCAGCCACAGCTATCGCGGCAAGACCGAGCGCAACGCCGCGATGTTCGGCGCGCCCGGCACGGCGTATATCTACCTTATCTACGGCGTCCACGAGTGCTTCAACGCGGTGTGCCAGCCCGAAGGCGTCGGCGAGGCGGTGCTGATACGCGCCTTAGAGCCGACCGTCGGGCTGGAGACGATGTTCCAACGGCGCGGCGGGGTGCATTGGACGCAACTCTGTCGCGGACCAGGCAACTTGTGCCGTGCGCTGGGCATCACGCGCGCCCTCAACGGCGAGTCGCTGATAACGGGGCGCATCCAGATTTGGCGAGGCGACCCCGTGCCCGACGCGCAGGTGGGGATTTCGCCGCGCATCGGCATTACGCAGGGCACGGAGCGGCTGTGGCGCTTCTATGTGCGCAACCACCGCTGCGTGTCGGGCAGCCCCACGCGCTGAATTCGCCCCCAAATTCCCCCCGAATTGCGCCGAATCCCTCGCAAAACCCTTGACAAGCGCGTAGTGCTATGTGCTATAATATACTCACTACGCTACGATAGGAGATGGGTGCAGATGGGATACTACTACAGGAGATGGGTGCAGATGGGATACTACTACGAGGATGAACCATGCGAGATGCTCGATGACTTCTGGGCAGAGGAAGCCGAGTGGCGCGATATGCTAAACGAACAGGGATGGGAGTATGTCTACCGCGACGGCGAGTGGGAATACAGCGAGTATGTCGCTGACGATTGCTGGGAAGCGCTGGAATACTCCGAGGGCGACTTTGACTGGTAAGCCTGCAAAGTCTGCGGGGTCGCGACGCCCCGCCCGTTTTTTTTCACACAAAACCAGCAGGAATCGATGACAGAACTGAGAATCACAACACAGGAGGTGCGCTGTGCGGAAGGTGAACCTACCTGACCTGCCCGAGTGGCAGGCGCCTGCGAAACGAGAGACGATTGAACTGGAGCTGCGGCTGATTACGCCGATGTTCGGCGGGGGCTACAAGGCGCGTGAAGTAGACCCGCTGCAGCCGATACGCCCTGCAGCGATTCGCGGACACCTGCGCTTCTGGTGGCGAGCAACCGCAGGGGCGCGCTACACAAGCGTCGCCGACCTTCACAAGGCGGAGACCGAACTCTGGGGCGGCGCGTCCACGAAAGGCAACCCCGCCGTCGGGAAGGTGGCACTCCAAGTACATATCCTCTCCGCAGGCGAAAAAGCTCCCTACACTCAAGTCGCGCCCCCCTCGAAGCCCAAAGACGGACCCCTGCACGGCTACTTCCTGTTTCCGTTTCGGGAGCAAAGGGAGCAGAATATCCCAGCTGCTGTTGGGCGCAAGCAAATCAGGTTCCAGCTTTGCCTCACGCTGGACGCATCCCTCAGCGAGGCGCAACGCGCAGAGGTCAGAACCGCGCTGAAGGCGTGGATTGCGTTTGGAGGTGTGGGCGCACGCACCCGACGCGGCTGCGGCGCACTTACGGTTGTGGGCGCCAACGCCAACCAGTGGCTCCCCCCTACGCAGGGACTTGCGCAGTGGCTGGGAATGCCCCCGAATGCCGGGTCCAAGTGCGACTGGACGACACTTGCTGGGGCGCAAGGAATAGTCGTACCCAAAGCCAGCCCAGAAGAGGCGTGGAGCGAACTGGGGCGATTCTGGGCGCGGTTTCGTAAGGGACACTTCCCAAAGAACTACAGCCCGATGTCAGGCGGCAAGTGGCGCGACTACCGACATGTGCTGTGCCAACTGCGCAATCAGGGGAACACACTGCGCTTAGCCAAGCCGTTTCTGGGGCTACCGATCATCTATCAGGAAATCAAGGGGGCGAAAAACCTCTGCTTCACAGGCACGCTTGAGCCAGCCGAAAGCGGGCGCTTGGCGTCGCCCGTAATCCTAAAGCCTATCGCCCTACAGGGAGGCAAGTACGGCGCGCTGATTTTGGTGATGCACGCGCCCAAGCCCAACACGATTAAGATAGAGGGCAAAGATTACGCGCTGGCTGCCCCGACGAAAGACCCCGTGCTGCAAGCCTTAGACGCAGCCGATGTGCTGGACGCCGTTCTCAAGGGCGCAAAACGGCACTTTGAGCAGCAGAGCGTTTCGTTCCGCTTGTGAGAAGGAGGCGCACGATGACAAAATACCTCATGACCATCGCGTTGGGACCCGTGCAGGAGTTTATCGCAGCGGCGCGGCGCACGGCTGACCTCACCGCTGGCTCCGAGCTTCTGGTCGAGCTGGCAAGGCACTTGGCGAATTATCTGCAGAGTCAGCACGACGCCGAGCTGATTTTCCCCGCCTCGCCGCAATCGGACGCGCCCAACAAGCTGCTGTTTACTGTGCAGGGCGAGCCGCACAAAATCGCCGCTGACGCCAAAGAGCAGGCGCATACCTACCTGCGCCAGCAGTGGGAAGCGTGCCTGCAGCAACTGGGCGCGGTGAAAGGCTGCATCGACGAGGAGCTGGCGAACTGGCAGCTGAAAAACTTTCTGGAGTTTTACGCAGCGTGGGCGCCGCTGAACGGCAAATACGCAGAAGCGCGGCGGCGACTGGAACAGCTGCTGGCAGGGCGCAAAGCGCTGCGCGACTTCAAGCAGGCGCCCGCTTACTCCAAACACCCCAAAAGCCCGCTGGATCCCGCGATGGACAGCGTGTTCAGATCCGAGAAGCCCGTCGACGGCTTCAGCGCGCCCGCAGTCGCCCAGCAGCACCCCAAACTCCGCCTCAAGCCGCGCGAGACGCTGGACGCCATCTCGCTCATCAAGCGCGTTCTGGGCGGCAGCGGCGTGCCCTCCACACGCGAGATGGGCTTCCGCGCCGTCGAGAAGGCGCTCTCCAAAGAAGCGCTCGGCGCGTACCGTGCCTTGCAACACTCGCAAGAGGAACTCGGCATCGACGACTTGAGCGACCTATTTTTCCAAGAGAACTTTCGGCGCATCTGTCAGGAACGCCAAACGGAAGAGGGCTGGCGTCTTACCCCTGAGCAGCTTGAGGAAGTCTGCGCCGACGCCAGCACGCTTCGCAAAGCGCTCAACGACGCGAAAATCTCCGAGGAGGTGCTGCGCTACTATGCGATTCTGGTCGCCGACGGGGACAGGATGGGCGCGGCGATTGATGCTTTAACGAGCGTGGACGATCACCGCAACTTCTCCCGACAGGTCGCCCAGTTCGCCCAGAATGCCGAGCGGATTGTGGACGCCCACGACGGGCATCTGGTCTACTGCGGCGGGGACGATGTGCTGGCGCTGCTGCCTGCGAACCGCGCGCTGGCGTGCGCCCGCAAACTGCACGAGGCGTTCGTCAGTTGCATGCAGCCCGTGATGCCTGCAGGACAGACGCCCTCCCTCTCGGCAGGGATTGCGATTGTGCATGTGATGGACAACCTGCAGGTCGCGCTCGGCTGGGCGCGTGAGACGGAACAGTACGCCAAGCAGCTGCGCAACGCCGTCGCCGTCGCCCGCTATCCGCGCAGCGGCGGGATGAACCGCGCCCGCACGCGCTGGGACGACTTCGACGCGTGGGACTACTGGATCCGCGCCTTCCGCGCAGGGCTGGCGGACACGCTCCCCTACGAACTGCGTGCACTGGCGCGAGACTACCAAGCCATCGATGTGCCCCCTGACATCCTGCGCAAAGAGGCGATGCGCGTGCTGGAGCGCAAGCAGAAGCCCCAGCAGACCATAGTCATCCCCGACTGGGTGCAGTCAGCGGACGACCTGCACGCCCTGACGGAGATGATGCTGATTGCCCGCTTCCTGTCGGGCTACCCGGAGGTGTAAGCGATGCAAGAGCATATCGTGCGCATTCGTGCGCTGGACAGCCTGCTGTTTCGCGACGGGCGACCGTTCGCCAACGAGCCCGGCGCGCTGACGGCGCGGAGCCTGCCCATCCCGCCGCCCAACACCGTCGCGGGCTTCCTGCGCTCGCTGATTGGAACCCTCAAGGGCGTCGACTGGGCGGAGATCGACGCCAAGCGCATCTTCTCGGAGCCAGAGGTGCGCGGACCGTTGCCGATGCGGGGCGACGAGTTCGTGCTGCCCGCGCCAGCCGACGCGCTGGTGTTGCCCGCGCAAAGCGAGGGCGCGACGCCGCGTGTGTTGCGCTTGCTGCCCGCACTGACGCTCGGCAACGGCGAGGGCTGCGACCTGCCTGATTACTACTACGGACTGCGCCCGCTGCCCCCGCCCAGCGCCGAGAAGCCCGCTAAAGGCTACGCCTTCTGGCGCTGGGACGAACTGCGCCTGTGGCTGGAGAGCGAGACGCCCAGCCATCTGACCAAAATCGAGCCCCCGCCTGTCGACAGGCGCACCCATGTCGCGATTGATCCCAGCAAAGGCGTCGCGAATAGGGGCAACCTGTTCACCGTCGAGTATCGCGCCTACGAGGAGCACACGAAGCAGCCTGGCGAGCCGCCTCTTGAGTGGAGCCTCGTCGCGCAGGTGCGCACTGAGTTCGTGGGCGTGATTGGCGGCGTTGCGCCGTTTGGCGGCGAGCGGCGACTGGCGTATGTGGAGCCGTATAGCGAATGGCTAGACTGCCCCGACGACCTACGCGAGAAACTCCGCACGGCGCGCTATGTGCGGATGTACCTCGCGACGCCCGCCCAGTTCACCTGCGGGTGGCGACCCGGCTGGCTGCGCAAGGAGAACCAGCACTCATCGCCGCGCCTTGTGGGGACGCCGCCCGACTTGGACGGGCTGACCCTGCGCCTCGTGGCAGCCGCCGTGCCGCGCCGAACCGCCGTCAGCGGCTGGAACATGCGCAAAAGCCAGTTCGGACCGCGACCCGTGCGCTGGTGCGTCCCCGCGGGCGCAGTCTACTTCTTCGAAGTGCTGGAAGGCGACCCCGGCATCCTCGCCGACAAGGGCTGGCTGCACCCCGTCAGCGACGGCAAGGAGCAAAACGGACGCGAGGACAACGGCGACCGACCCCGACAAGCGGGCTTCGGACTCGCGCTCTGGGGCGTCTGGAATCCGACCGATGGAGGCAACCGATGAACGAGACACGGCTGATTCTGCTGCACGCGCTCACGCCCCTGCATGTGGGCACAGGGCAGGCGGTCGGAAATGTGGACCTGCCGATTGCCCGCGAGAAGGCGACGGGCTTCCCAATTGTGCCTGCCTCCGCCCTCAAAGGCGTGCTGCGCGATTACTTTAGCACCCAATCATGGGCGACTCAAGCGTTCGGCGACACTGACCAAGCAGGTGCGTGGGTCTTCACCGATTTGCGCATCCTGTGCCTGCCCATGCGCAGTTTCTTCGGCGTGTTCGCCTACGCGACCTGCCCGCTGATTCTGGAGCAACTACGCAGGCGCGCGGAGGTGTTCGGCGTCACGGGCTTCGAGAACCTCAGCGTCGCCGTAGACGGAACCCAGATTGCGCTCACCAGCGACAGCGCACTGCAGAGGGACGGTAAGGTGTACCTCGAAGACCTCGACCTTACCGCGAAGGAGTTGCAAGCGGCAGACGCCGTTGCGCGGGCGATTGCCGACAAGCTGCTGCCCGAAGGCGAGCGAAGCCACTTCATGGCGCGCTTCGCGGTGGTCGCCAACGATGTGTTCACTTTCCTGAGCGAGACGGCGACGGAGGTGGTCGCCCGCGTGCGCCTTGAGGACGATACGAAGACCGTCGCGTCGGGCGGACTGTGGTACGAGGAAGCCGTGCCTGCCGAGGCGGTCTTCTACGGCTTCGTCGGCGCAACAAGCGAGAAGCCGAGCCTCGCGTCGCTGCAGATAGACCAGCCGCTGCAAATCGGCGGCGACGCAACCATTGGACGCGGACTGTGCAAGGTGGTGATTGCGCCATGAAGACCCTCTCGCAATCCACGATGCAGCAGGCGCTTGACCTCGTGCGCGAGGTTGGGGGCAAGTCAGAACGAGTGCGCACCATCTACGGCAACCTGTGCCATGAGTTTCCCGTGTTGGTGCGTACTTGCGGGCTGTGTCAAGCGATTGCCTTCTGCGCCGACAAAGCGCAAAGCGACGAAAAGGCGCGCGCCGAGGCGTACCGACTGCTGCTGCAACACATCGGCAAGATTCTGGGCGTTGAGACCGACGGCAACGGCGGTGCAGACGACCCGCTGCTCAAGACAATCCTACAGGCAGGCACGACCGAGTATATGCTCCACACGCGCCGTGTGCTGCAGGCATGGGTCTACTTCAAGCGGTTCGCCGTGTCGGTGCTGGGCGTGAAGACTGGAGGGAGCGAGTCGTGAGCAACGGGGTCAAGGCGCGAAGGAGTGTGCTTGAGAACCTGAAGCCTACAGCCGAGACGCATGCGGGCTTGCTGCTGCAGCGCTACCTGACGGCGCACAAGCCCAAGCAGCGCGACAACACGCAAGACACGCCCGAAGAGCAACTGCTTGAGCAAGCCCGCGTAATCGCTGCGTCCAAGGTCTACTGCGCGGCGTTCCAGCGCTGGAACGAGTTCGCCCAGCGGACGCCTAATGGGTGTGCGCGGGTTCACTTCACCGTGCAGGCAGCCGCGCCGATTGCAGTTGGTCTGGGCGACGCCAGCCCGCTGGAGGTCGGCATTCGGCTGCACCACACCTACGGGATGCCGCTGCTGCCCGCCTCCGCGCTCAAGGGGCTGTGCCGTCGTGTGGCGCGCCTGCTACGCCACGACAGCAAACTCTCGGACGAGGCGATCGACGCGCTGTTCGGCTTCAGCCGCGATACGCAGGCAGCGGCGGGCGCGGGGGTCTTCTACGACGCTTGGTACGACCCCGACAGCGTAGGCGGCGCGCCGTTCCACCGCGATGTGATTACCGTGCATCACCCCGCCTATTATGGCAGCGGCGAAGTCGCGCCCACCGACTTCGATGACCCGACGCCAGTGCCGTTTCTCGTCATCAAGCCAGGCGCGCGGTTTCTGTGTGTGTTGGACGCGCCCAATCGCCAGTGGGCAGATTTCGCGCAAAAGATGCTGCTGTGGGGGCTGGAGAATCTCGGCGTCGGGGCGAAAACCAACGCGGGCTACGGCTACCTGAACCGCGAGGGCGGCGCATCGGCGTCTCCAGCCGCGCGCCCGACGCTCCAAGCCAGCGAGCAGGTTTGGCAGCAGGCGCACATCACCTACGACGCGGGCAAGCAGACCCTTACCGTGCAGAATCTGGCAACCAAAGCGCGCGCGGAGGCGCAAGGCGCACAGGCAAAAACGCTGCTGGACGCGCTCCCCGATGCCGTGCGCCAACAGTTGGTGGAAAAACGCAAGCTCACCGCCGATGTCGTCGTCGAGCAGCAAGGCAATATGCGGCGGCTGGTGAAAATCCTCGCGGAGAGCGCACGCTGACCCGCGCCCTGTCTCACTCACTCCACAGCGCGGGCTGCAGCGCGAGCGCGTCGCGGCTGACCGTGCGCTTGATGAGGCGGTACTCATCGCGAATCTGCCCCGTGTGCAGGCGGCTCATGATGATTGCATGGTAGGTCGGGTCAATCTCCGCCGCGAGGAAGCGTCGGTTGAGTCGCTTGCAGACCTCCAGCTCCGCGCCGCTGCCCCCAAAATGCACCAACACCACATCACCTGGCTGCGTGCAACTCAGAATCAGCATCTCGGACAACTTCTGCGGAATCTGGCACGCATGCACCGTCTTCTCGCGGCTGACATTTTTCACGAGGTCGAAGTAGAACCAGCTGTAGGGCATGCGCCCCTTCTGCCCCTGCGCCATGCGTTGACGAATGCGCTTGTCCATCGGGTTCTGGTACGGCTGGGCGACCTGCTCCTTGAAAAACTTGTTGTGGGCGGTCTTGCGACCGTGCAGAATGCTACGGTGGGCGGTGGTGAACCGCTTGGGGCTGTGCCCCACATTCGTATTGTAGACCCACACATAGTCCTGCACATCATAGCACGCCTCGTCCAGAAAGCGCACGCGCAGGTAGGCGTTCTGCTTGGGATAGTTGATGAAAAACATGTTGCCGTCGTCTTTCAGCACGCGCAACGACTCGCGCGCCAGTTCGATGTACCACTCGATATACTCCTCGAACGAGCGGGTGTACGACTTGCCGTTGTAGCGCACGCCGACATTGTAGTCGGGGTCGCTGAAGACCATGTCCACCGACCCGTCAGGCAGCTGGCGCATCAGGTCGAACACATCGCCCAAGTAGACCGTGTCGATGAGGTGTTCTGGAATGGTCATTGCCTCTCCCTACCTCTGCCTTAAATAATACTCTGCCTTGCGCACAAGGCGTATAGAGTCTAACCTATCGGGAGCTGCGAATTCGTACAGGTACAGGCGCACCTTTGTCTCATCAGAAGCTGCACTGGACGCCTGACGCAACACATAGCAGGCGTTGATATGGGGTATATAGACTTTATTGAGATAATACTTTATGGGATGGAATAGTTGATAAACGGCGAAGTTAGTAAACCGATTAAAATCTTTGTTCTTTGCCTCAACGACCGTGACTGTTCCCTGATACTCCAGAACCAAGTCCATTTCTAACTGTTGGTCTTCAGCCTTAATGTGAGTGTTTCCGACAGTGTATTCTATGGTGGCACGCGACCTTCCAGGCACATAGATTTTCGGAGAGGCAACAACATCCTCGTAGATAAAGTCGTGTAGGATATGCTGATTGAATACGAATGAAAGCGCACTTGCTTCCCCTCGGTCAAGGTCGTTTAGCAAGCTTTTACGATACCTCCACTCAATAACCTCTTGGGATAATATAGTCTCGAAGTCGTGGTACCAGTTTCGGAGTTCGGGGATAAAGCGATGCCTACCTTTGCCTATGTGTGCTATGCAGTACCCCTGTTGGCGTATTGACTGAGGCAGTATCTCCCGTGAGTCCACTTTAGTTGCGTCAAACGGGTTTCCGAAGTCGACTGCAGCCGCTACCTGCTTTACATCCGAATTGCTGAATTCAAACGAATTCTTTTGAACGCACTGAAGGAAGAGACGCTCCAGAACTTGCTGCTTCTTGGACATCTGCTGGTTTTGGCTCGTCTGCATCACCGATCCAGCGGTATCGTGTAGGTGTCGGGCGCGCCTGGGGGTTGGATGCCGTACTGCCCCGTTTGCGGGTCGAGTTTCACATCGCCTGTGGCGGGCGGCGGGGTTTGTGTTGGCAGGTCGCGGCTGGCAGGGGGCGGGGTGTCGTAGCGGTTCGGCGGCGGCAGGTTCACCTCGCCGCTTGGGGGTGCGCCCTCACGCCGCGATGCGCCCCCAGCGGCAGGGTTCTCCACCTCTACAGGGGGCGCGGCGCGTACCCCGCGCTCAATCTCCACTTGGGTCTCGCCCTGACGCTCGGCAATCGCGCGCTGCACATCCTCTTCTGTGTACGACTGACGCTGACACCCGCTCAGCGCCAGCCCCAACGCCAATCCAAATAGCCCAACGGTTCGCATCGTGGTCTCCCAGAGATATTATGGCACATTTTCGGGTTCGCCCCAGTCGCCGACGCGCAGCACCTCGCGCTCTAACTGCACGCCGTAGGTCTCGTACACGGCGCGCTCGATGTGCCGCGCGAGGGCGTGGAAGTCGCTGGCGGTTGCCCAGCCGCGATTGATGAGGAAGTTGGCGTGCTTGCGCGAGACGCACGCGCCGCCGACGGCGTAGCCCTTCAGCCCGCACGCTTCAATCAGGTAGCCCGCAGGCACGACGCCCGCCTCGCGCATCGGCGCGGGCAGGTTCGGCAATCGCTCCGCCAACGCGCGGTCGTACACATTCTTGAAAAAGCTCCCCGCCGACGATTCGGGCGGCTGCTTGAGGATACGCTGGCGTTGGAACTCGCGGGCGCGCCCCAAAATCGCGCGGCGGCAATCGGGCGTTAGGCGCAGGCGCACTGCCAGCAGGCTCGTCGGCGGCGGGTTGGGGCGACGCAAGCGGCTGTCGCGATACGAGAACTGCATCCAGTCGGGCGGCACGCGCTGGCGCACCCCTTCGGACACGAGGTCTATCTCCAGCAGCAGGTCGGCGATGTTGCTGCGGTACGCGCCCGCGTTGGAGACCAACGCGCCGCCCAGCGTGCCAGGAATGCCGACCGCGAACTCCAGCCCGCTCAGCCCTGCCTGCGCGGTCTTCAAAAACAGCTCCTGAAAGGCGACGCCCGTCTCGGCGTAGGTCTCCGCGCCGACGCGCATCTGGCGGCAGGCGTTGTAAATCACCAGCGCGGGCACGCCCCGATCGCTCACCAGCAGGTTGCTCCCGTGCCCCATGATGAACACGGGCACGCCGTTTTGGTGCGCCCACTGGCTGATGCGGGCGAACTCTTCGAGGTCGTGGGTCTTGTAAAACAGCGCGGCGGGACCGCCGACGCGCAGGGTCGTATGACGGCGCAGCGGCTCTGCTCGGCGGGGCGCGCCGAGGCAAAGCCGCGCGAGGGGTTCTATCAGTGCGTCCCAGTTCATCCGACGGCGCGCAGCACCTTGCCCGCCTTCAGGCAGCGCGTGCAGACGCGAATGCGCTGCACCGTCTTGCCGCCGTTGACATAGGCGCGCACCGTCTGCAGGTTCGGCGACCACTGCCGCTTTGTCTTCGGCGCACGGTACCGCCACTGACCCGAATGCTTGTGCTGGATGCTGTTGCCGAACATCGGACCCTTGCCGCACACTTCACAAACCTGTGCCATAGATGCCTCCTTCGTCGTCGGGGGGCATTATACCCCAAACGCCTGCGCATAGGGGGCGCTGTAGGGTGTCATCTTTGGCGCAGGAGCTACCTTTGGTTCGGCGACAGGTTGCACAATCACTCCTCGTGCGCTTCGTTTTCGTGAGGTTCACTTAGGGTGGCTTGCATTCCGCCGTGGCGGATTTCGGGGTGGCGGATTTGACCGCCCAAGTGCGCCGTGTAGCCCATCACGCCGAACACCAGCACGCTTGCCAAGAGGGTAATCGCCGTGCCTGCAGACAGCCAGCGCGGGTTTTTGACCCCCGCTGCCAACGCTGCCCCCGCCGCCACACCCAGCGCAACGCCACACCAAAGCGCGAACTTGCCCATCGATTCGTGCTCATCGATGTAAGCCTCATCCACACCTGCCATATGCTCAATCACCTCTTCGGCAGGCTCGCCCGTGAGGTACGCGGGAACGCTGCTCAGTCCTGCCAACAGTGCAACCGCCAACGCCAGTTTCTGAACCTCCGCACTGCGCCGTATCAGGCTCCATCCAAGCAGCAGCAGGCTGAACAGTGCGCCCATCACGGGCAAGTGGTTCAGCATCAGGTGCAACTGTGCGCCGTTCATCGGAAACTTATGCCTCCCGCAGGCAGTATACCCGTATAGCGCTTGAATTCAGGGCGCGACATGGGTTATAATATAGATGATGCTGACGCACGGACTGAACGGTTACGATTGTGAGCGTTGGAGCACAGGCTCCTGGTTCGGCACACGCGGGCGCTACCGTTGCCGCGTCTTTTGGCGCGTGTCGTGCTGGGGAGCCTGCGCGGGTCTGTGCGTGTGGCTCCCCAATTTTGTTTGGGGGTCAAGGAGGCTGCGCCGCTATGGCTGAGGTGCTTGTTCTGAACCAGAACTTTGAGCCGCTCAATATCTGCACGATGCGCCGCGCCGTGAACATGGTACTCACGGGCAAGGCGGAGGTGGTGCTGACGAACGGGCATTATGTGCGCACGGTGTCGGGGGGCTTCGAGGCGCCGTCGGTGGTGCGCTTGCGCTACTTGGTGAAGCGTCCCTTGCCGCAGGTGCGCGTGAGCCGCCGCGCAATCTTGGCGCGCGACAACTACACCTGCCAATACTGCGGGCATGTGTCGCGCGATTTGACCGTTGACCATGTGGTGCCGCGCTGCATGGGCGGGGGCGACACTTGGGAGAACCTTGTGGCGTGCTGCCGTCGGTGCAACCTCGTCAAGGGCGACCGCACACCGCAGCAGGCGGGGATGAAACTCGCGCGCAAGCCGCGCCGTCCCACCTTCGTGCCGTACCTCAGCCTGACGCAGTACGCGAAAGCCATCTCGCGCGAAGCGTGGCGCGACTTCCTGCCCGTCTACGACGGGTTCAGGCCCGACAACCTCGATCAAAGAAAACATTCACGGTAGGGGCAGATACAGGGGGCTACCCCTACATTCGTGTAAACCGAAGACTACCAAGCTCCAGCCATAACTCTCAAAGGACGGGGGAGAAATTGTGTCCTCCCCCTTCCCCAAGGCAAGCAGGGGTCTATCAAGGCGGGCGACTAACGCCTTCGACGACGCAGACAAAGCAGCAAACCCGCACTAAGTGCGAGCGCGGAAGCAGGCTCTGGTACAGGTTCAATCTGGCCTCGAACCGCGCCGCCAGGATAGAGCTGGGTATGGAGATTCACATAGAACAGCCCGCTGATGAATTGGGTTTCCTGCTCATCCGAGAGAACGAAGGTCTCGTCAGACATCCACACGCGAGAATCGCCGCTCATGTTCGTGAGTCCAATCACCACAGGACCGTTGGTACCGCGGGCGCCACGATGGATGTGCCCAAAGCGTATATCGCTTTCGAAGTTAGTGGCATTCACCATGATTCGTAGGACATTGGTAGACTGGTCGTAGGTACCCGTTGCCCTTCCTGTTGCTGGGCTACCGGAGGGCGGTACTTCTTCGGCTCCCGTAAGAGGCGTGTCGAAAAACCACATCTGCGCTCCAGCGACTGAAACTCCTATCGCGAGCGCGCCCAGAAAAGCTCGCAGTGTGTGTTTCATCGTTAAACCTCCTCTCAACTGGGATTTCTCTGGAGTTGCCCCGATGGCAAGACACGCCCTCCACGCAAAGTCATCCCCATGCGGAAGCCAAAGCGTTCACCCTTCCGCACTGTCGGTAACATCTCTGAAACCTTGCTCATCGGTCCCATCGTCTTCATCACCGTTGCCTCCTGTCTCCTCCGAAACGCTTCCGCCGTTCTTTTATGCGCCAACCACTGGCGCACCAAACGCAAACTCCCTTGTCGCATCGTAAACGCCTCCTACTCTATTCAAAACTACCGCTCTTATTAGAGCACATCCTGCAGGGGTTGTCAAGAAGGGGGACGAAATTCGTCGACTGTCGTGCGCCCGTAAAAGCGCAATGCGATGCCTTCAACTTTAGCAGGAAAAATACCCACTGCAACGAATCAAAAAGCCGGAGGTGCTGACTATGAAATATACTCTTCGAGTAGTGCTATATCGAATCCAACACCACGGATCGGATCTCCGAAGCAACGAGATGCTGACGCGGTACGCGCTGATTGACCCTGTGCTTCGCGCTCTGGGATGGGACACGGAAGATCCCGCAATCGTTGTTCCCGAGTACATCACACAAACGGGACGCATAGATTATGTACTCTTCTGGAACAATCAAAAATACATTGCATTAGAGGCAAAGGCTTTGGGAGGCGACTTACCAGGCGCACGGGATACCGGCTTTCAGTACTGCTGGTACAACAAGATTCCTTTTTACCTGATCTCTGATGGCGATACTTGGGAACTTCACGATATGTCTGTACAGGGCGGACTTAGGGTATTCAATGTCCGAATCACTCAGCCGCCGCTGGGGCAGGTAGCGTACGATTTACTGCGATTGCATCGTGAATTCATGCCACTCCAAGCAAAAAGTGGTTCTGCGGTAGCTTCGAGTACTGCGGCAACTGGTCCACATACTCACCCAGCGGTTTCTCACGGTTCGTCTTCCACGACATCTGTGCCGCCCTTTGTGCCGCCGAGCGTCTCATTAAAAGATTTACATCACCAAGGCTATCCAGTTACGGGAAAGCGCCCGCGGAAGGTTGTATTTCCTGACGGTAGTTCCCAGAATCTCAGCACATGGAAAGACTTCCTGATTGAAACCATCAAGTACCTCGATAACCTCCAAACGCTTCCTCCGCCGCCTCGCTCGTGGGGCAAGCGGGGCTCATCGTATCTTTACAATACTGCGCCAACGCATCCTGGGGGTAATCCAATGCGCCAACCGGTGTCGGTTAACACATCGCAGCACGGGACAATTTATGTGGAAACCCACGGGAGCGCGAGGTATCTATGTCAGGCTGTGTACGAGCTTATAATAGCGACGGGGATTAACCCCGAGGATATTACTCTGGATTTCGTGTAAGAGACTGTTTAGGCGTGCTATTACCTGCTCACAAGCGATGCGTTTTCGCTCGCCGCTATCCACTGAAGCCCCCTTTTGGGGGTTGGTGACTGAATAGTCATTCTCGCAGGGTACAATCCCTGTGTGGACTCGGTAGAGCGCCGATTTTGGCGGTATGTGGCGGCGCAGTGGAAACCGCTGGTGGTCGCGCTGGTCTGCTCGGTCGGCGTGACCGCCATCACGGGCTACACGGCGTACCTACTGGAGCAGGTCATCCGCTCGATGGACATGCGCAACGCGGCGATGCTGAACCGCGTGTCGCTGACCGTGCTGGGCGTCTTCGCGCTGAAGTGGTTTTTCTCCTACGGGCAGGTCTACTATCTCGCGTTGGCAGGGCAGCGGCTGACCGCGAAACTGCGCGAGGACATCTTCGCGCACCTGCAACGGCTCCCGCTCGGCTTTTTCCAGTCGCGTCAGGTCGGCGCGATTCAGTCGATCATCACCAACGATGTGCCCGTGCTGCAGAGCGCAGTGCTGCTGGTGCGCGATACGCTGGACGCGCCGCTGCGCATCGTGGCGTTCATGGTCTACATCTTCATCCTGAACTGGCGGTTGGCGTTGCTTGCGCTGATTTTCCTGCCGCTGATTGCCGTGCTGATTCAGCGGCTGGGCAGACAGGTACATCGGATTACGCACCAGACGCAGGGCGCGCTGGCAAGCGTCTCCGCGCTGGTGCAGGAGACGCTGTCGGGCGTGCGGGTCATTAAGACCTTCGCGGCGGAAGACCGCGAGATTGAGCGGTTCGTCGGTCGCAATCGCGAGGTGCTGCGCCATTCGCTGCGCGGCGAGCGGCGACGCGCGCGGCTGCGCCCGACGGTGGAGTTCATCGGCGCGGCGAGCATCGCGCTCGTGCTGTGGTTCGGCGGGCAGGAGGTCGCGCGCGGGCAGATGACCACCGCCCAACTGCTCAGTTTCCTGTTCCTGTTGCATCAGATTGCGCAAGCGGCGTCGGGCGTCGGCGCGATTCAACTCACGCGCAAGCAGGTACGCGCCGCCGCGCAGCGCATCTTCCGCGAGGCGCTCGATGTGGAGCCAGAGGCATACGACGCGCCCGACGCCCAGCCGCTACCGACCCTGCAAGGGCGCATCGGATTCGAGCGCGTCTCGTTCCGTTACCCGACGGGCGAGCAGGCGCTGCGCGAGGTGTCGTTCGAAATCCAGCCAGGCGAGGTGGTCGCGCTGGTGGGGCATTCGGGCGCGGGCAAAAGCACGCTGGTGGACTTGCTGCTGCGGTTTTATCAGCCGCAGGAGGGGGTCATTCGGCTGGACGGGCGCGACATCCGCTATGCGACGCTGGAGAGCCTGCGCTCGCAGATTGGCGTCGTGCCGCAACACACGGTGCTGTTTGTGGGCACGGTCGCCGAGAACATCGCCTACGGCAAGCCCGACGCCACCCGCGAGGAGATCGAACGCGCCGCCAAGCAGGCGCACGCGCACGAGTTCATCGAGCGGCTGCCCGACGGCTACGACACGCTGATTGGCGACCGCGGCGTGCGCCTGTCGGGGGGCGAGGCGCAGCGGATTGCCATCGCCCGCGCGCTGCTGCGCGACCCGCGAATCTTGGTGCTGGACGAGGCGACCGCGTCGCTGGATCCCGTGTCGGAGCGCATTATCCAGCGCGTGATTGAGGATGGGCGCGGGGTACGCACCACGCTGATTATCGCGCACCGCTGGACGACCGTGCAGTGCGCCGACCGCATCTTGGTGCTGGAGCGCGGCAGGCTGGTGGAGCAGGGCGCGCACGCCGACCTGCTGCGGCGCGATGGGGCATACGCGCAACTCTACCGCGCCGCCCTGCTGCAGGTATAATCCTACGCGCAGGAGCGCGGCTCTATGGAGGGATTACGGAACGACGCGATTCTCGGGATACTCGCGCTGCCGTTGGCGGGCAGCCTGTTCCATGCGCTACTGGGCGGCTGGCTGGTGCGCACTTTGGGCGAGCGGGCAGGCAAATGGCTGATTGGCGCAGTCGGCACAGGTGTGGTGCTGGGCGCATGCGCACTCGCATGGCAACTGTTCCAAGCGATGCTCGCGCTGCCCGAAGCCGAACGCAGCGTCGTCTACCTGCTCACGGACTGGTTCAAGGTGGGCGAGTTCCGCGCGCCGATTGAATTCATCATCGACCCGCTCTCGATTCTGATGACGCTCATCGTGACGGGCGTCGGCGGGCTGATTCACTTGTACGCGACAGGCTACATGGCGGAAGACGAAGACTACCCACGCTTTTTCACCTACTTCAACCTGTTTATCTTTTTCATGCTGGTGTTGGTGCTGGCGGGCAACTTTCTGGTGATGTTTGTTGGCTGGGAGGGGGTCGGGCTGTGCAGTTATCTGCTGATTGGCTTTTTCTACCGCAATTCGGAGTGGAAGGCGAACACCGACGCGGCGAACAAAGCGTTTATTGTGAACCGCATCGGCGACGCGGGATACCTGCTGGCGATGTTTCTGGTGTTTGCGCTGTTCGGCGCGCTGTCGTTTCGCGAGGTGAACGCGCAGGCGTTGCCTGTGTTGCGCGAGGCGGGGATGGCGGCGACGGCGATTGCGCTGCTGCTGTTTTTGGCAGCGGCGGGCAAGTCGGCGCAGCTGCCGCTCTACTTCTGGCTGCCCGACGCGATGGCGGGACCGACGCCTGTGTCCGCGCTGATACACGCGGCGACGATGGTCACGGCGGGGGTCTACCTGTTGGTGCGCGTGCATCCGCTGCTGGAGATGGCGCCGATGGCGATGGGCATCGTGGCGGGCGTGGGCGCACTGACCGCGCTGTTCGCCGCGACAATCGCGATTGCCCAGACGGACATCAAGCGCGTGCTGGCGTACTCCACCGTGAGCCAACTCGGCTACATGTTTCTGGCGTGCGGGGTCGGCGCGTTCTGGGCGGGGATGTTCCATGTGGCGACGCATGCGTTCTTCAAGGCGCTGCTGTTTTTGTCAGCGGGTTCCGTGCTGATTGCGCTGCATCATCAGGGCGACATCCGCACGATGGGCGGGCTGGCGAAGGCGTTGCCGATAACCGCCGCGACGATGCTGGTCGGCTGGCTGGCGATTGCGGGCATCCCGCCGTTGTCGGGCTTCTGGTCTAAAGAGGCGATTCTGCTGGGCGTCTACAACGCGCGGCTGGTAAACTTCGCGCCCGTGCTGTTCGGGGTGGGCATTCTGACGGCAGGGCTGACCGCGGCGTACATGACGCGCTTGGTGTGGCTGGTGTTTTTCGCGCCGTCCGCCCCGCACGACGAGCATCACGACGAGCATCATGCGCCCCCGCGCGAGCGGTACGCGACGGTGCTGAGCGTGCTGGGACTACTTGCGCTGGGGTCAGTGCTGTTCGGCTGGCTGCTGCCCAGCGAGAAGGCGTTCCACGAGTTCCTGAAACCCGTCGCCGAGCCGAGCATCCTGACGCAAGAGCAACTCTTCTTCAGCGAGACAGCGAGCAAGGGGCTGGTGTTCGGGATTGCACTGGGCGCGGCGGTGCTGGGCATCCTGTTTGGCGCGGCGCGGTATCGACGCGGGGTTCCCGAAGCGGAGGCGCGGCTTGCAGGCGTCTGGGGCGCAGCGCACAAGCAGTGGGGCTACGACGGTCTCATGCGTGCGATTGGGGTCAACCTCGGTGGGGCGTTCGCGCTGGTGCTGTCGGTCATCGTGGAGAGCCTGATTGATACGGTGGTGAACGCTATTGGCGCGCTGGCGCGGGTGGTCGGCAACCTGTTGCGCCCGTTGCAGAGCGGCTATGTGCGTTCCTATGCCTTTGTGATGATGCTGGGTGCGCTGCTGCTGTTGATTGCGGCGTTCGTGTACGGCTTGCGTTAGGAGGCGTGCAGGGCTTTGGAGAAGGCTTGGTTGATACTGCCGGGGCTACTGCTGCTGATTGGCGGCGGCGAGTGGCTGGTGCGGGGCGCGTCGCGGCTGGCGTCGCTGCTGGGCGTGCCGCCTGTGGTGATTGGGCTGAGCGTGGTCGCGTTCGGCACCAGCGCGCCCGAACTCGCCGTGTCGATCCTCTCCGCCTATCGCGGGCAGCCCGATATTGCCGTCGGCAATGTGGTTGGCAGCAACATCGTGAACATTCTGCTGATTCTGGGCTTGTCGGCGGTGGTCGCGCCGCTGGCAGTGAGCATGCGCCTGATTAAGATCGAAGTGCCGATGATGATCGGCGCCGCGCTGCTGTTTTTCGCGCTGGCTTACGATGGGAAACTCACGCGGCTGGACGGCGCGGTGCTGGTGGGGATTTTTACGGTATATCTCGCGTGGATGGCGCGTACTGCCCGTTCTGAAACGCTGCTGGACGCGGAGGTGGAAGAGGCGGGCGCGATGCCGCGCACGGGCTGGACTTACCTCAAGTTGGCGGGGCTGATGATCGCGGGTTTGGCGGGGCTGGTGCTGGGGTCGGAGTGGCTGATCCAGGGCGCGGTCGCCGCCGCGCGCGCACTGGGCGTGAGCGAACTGGTGATTGGACTGACCGTCGTGGCAATCGGCACCTCGCTGCCCGAACTGGCGACCTCCGTGATTGCCAGCATGCGCGGCGAACGCGACATCTCTGTCGGCAATGTGGTCGGCAGCAACATCTTCAACATCCTGTCAGTGCTAGGCTTCAGCTGTTTGGTTGCACCCGACGGAATAGCCGTCGCGCCTGCCGTGCTGCGCTTCGATGCGGTGGTGATGATTGGCGTCTCGCTGGCGTGCTTTCCTGTGTTCTTCAACGGCTTCCAAATCAAGCGTTGGGAGGGCGCGTTGTTCGTGGGCTACTATGTCGCTTACACGGTGTACCTCATCCTGTATTCCAGCCATCACGACGCGCTGGACGAGTACACGCTGGCGATGGGCTACTTCGTGCTGCCGCTAACGGGGATTGCCCTCGCGCTAACGCTGATCTTTGCGTGGAATCGGCAGTACCTCAAGCCGCGCCGCCTGCTGCGCAAAGAGTTGCAGGAACAGACTCGCGCGCGCACCGAATAAACTACTGGTGCTCCTCAATCCGCGCGTCCATCGCCACAAAGAGGGTACAGCACTTGAGTTCGATGCGTGGGGAACAGACGCGCTTTTTTCGCCCTCACCCCCAGCCCCTCTCCCACGCAGTAGGAGAGGGGAGTCGCGCGCGGACCTATTTGGAGTGCTGAAGCTGTGCTTCAGCATCAGCGGAAGCTCCGCTTCCGCACTCCATAATCCTTTCTCCCGAAAGCGGGAGACGGGGAAAACAGCGGCGGGGCGTCACCGCTCCACAACGGGCAGCACGAGGCAGCTGGGTCGCTGGGCGTCGCAGTAGACGGTGTTGCGGGCGGGTCGGGTGCGTGCGCTGGCGCGGAACGGCTCGCCCGTATTCGGGTTCGGGTCGTAGCCCGGCGCGCTGCTGGAGGTCACATGCACGCGCAGCCGATGCCCCGCGTTGAACACAATCGCCGTCGTCCACAGGTCTACCTCGACGCGATAGACCTGCCCCGCCCGCATGAGCCGTTCGCGGCTGCGCGACTCGCGATAGCGCATGCGCAGCGCACCTTCGGCGATGTTGTAGGAGCGCCCGTCGGGGTAGACATCGCACAGGCGCACGATGAAGTCGGTGTCGGGCGCGTCGCTGGCGACATACAGCACTGCCTTCACCCGCCCGATGACCTCCAGCGGCTTCTCCAGCGGCGCGCTGGTGAACACCAGCACATCGGGGCGCGACTCGATGCGTCGCTGGTCGCGCGGTCCTGCGGGCAGGCTCAGTTCGCGCCCACCGACGGTCGGCGCGGGGTTCTGTGGGTCGTAGGTGTAGGTCAGCGGCGCGCCCGAAGTCGGTTTGCGGAACGCCAGCGTGCGGTCGCCCAGCAGGTACAGCGGCGTCGCGCGGGTAGGCAGCGGCAGCCAACGGTCTGCCGTGCGCCACTCGTTGCCTGGCGCGTTCGGCTCGCCCACCGCGCCCATCACATAATACACCACTGGCGGCTCCTTGTCCACGCCGTTCTCGACGCCCATTAGGTAGCGTTCGAACCAGCGCCACGGGTCGTGGAAGGTGCAGGGCGGCTGGTCGGCGTTGGGGAACTCCAGTTCGCCGACGCGCTTTTGCAGAACGCCGTGCGCCCACGGTCCCATCAGCAGTTTCTGCCTGCCGCGTGCGCTGCGCCCCCCGCGCGTCTGGTAGCCCGTAAACGCGTCGATCGTGCCCTGCGCGAAGATGTCGTAGTAGCCGCCGATATGCACGGCGGGCGCGTCCACGAATTGGTAGCATCGGTTCACATCGCGCGCCTGCCAGAAAGCGTCGTAGGCGGGATGGCGCGTCCAGTGCGCCAGCGCGT
>JAIMAN010000116.1 GCA_023511915.1 Armatimonadota bacterium | reverse complement strand
AGTCCGTGCCCTCTGTGAGGTCGAACATATCGCTGAGGCGGTACTTGATGAGGGCAATCGCAAGGTGCGTGATGTCGATGCCGATCCAGCGGCGGTTGAGTTTCTGCGCGGCGACGATTGCCGTGCCGCAGCCACAGAACGGGTCAAGCACGATGTCGCCCTCGTTGCTGGAGGCTTGGATGATGCGCTCCAGCAGGGCGATGGGTTTTTGTGTTGGGTAGCCGAGACGCTCGCGGGCATGCGCCCCGATTGGCTGAATATCCGTGATGACATCTTGTATCGGGTTGCCCTCGCTCATCTCTAAGTAGCGTTTGTAGCGTGGCACGCGCCCCCGCGCGGGCCATACGATGTACCCCGCGCTGTCCAGTAAGTCCAGTTTCTCCTGCACGCTCATCTGCTGGGCGCGCTCCTTGCCCACCAGTTGCTCCACAAGCGGCTGCGGCACTGCCCAGTGCCTGCCAACCTGCGTGGGGTCAACGCCCCGCCACGGCTTGCCCGAATCGCCTTTGGTGATCCCTGCCCCCGTGAGTGAAACAAGTCGGTAGCGTCCGCGCTCATCTGTGTAGCGGTAGAACCCCTCGATGTAGTCCTTGTCTAGCGGCTCATAGACGCGGTTCCAGAGGTACTGGTCGCTCTTGGTGTTGAACAGGATAATGTCGTGGACGGGTCCCCAGCGTTTCGCGCCGCCGTGTGCGCCTGTCCGCTTCCACACAATCTCGTTCCGAAAGTTGCGCGCCCCGAAAATCACATCCAGCATCACCTTCAGGTAGTGGCTCGCCGTCGGGTCGCAGTGCAAATACAAACTCCCCGTCGGCTTCAGCACGCGATGCAACTCCACCAAACGCGGCGCCATCATCACCAGGTACGCCGTCAGGTCGTTGCGCCCCAGCGTGCGCACGAATCCCTGCACCAGTTCCACCAGCGCGGGCTTGGGGCAGGTCTGGCAGAACTCGTCGTAGGCGCGCTCGCTCCACTGCCAAGTGTCGGTGAAGGCTTTGATTTGCCCCTGCGCGGGTTCGCCCGACTGCTCCCGAAACAGCAGGTTGTAGTCGCGGTTGCTGTTGAAGGGCGGGTCGAGGTAGACGAGGTCGATGCACTCGTCGGGCAGGTACTTGCGCATCACCTCCAGATTGTCGCCGTAGTAAAGGGTGTTGCTGGGCATGCGAGGATTGTACCATGCGTGACCCGTTGCTCCGCCTCCCCTTGCATAACCTCACAAACCTGTGGTATAATAGAAGCACCCTTCAGAAAGGAGGCATTATGGCGATGAAGCGAATGACGGTTGTTTTGGGCGTTGCGCTGGCGGGCGCACTGATGAGCGCCAGCGCACAGGTGTCGTTTAGGCACCTCAAGAGCGTAGACCTTTCGTCGCACTTCCCCGCAGGCGGACAACTGGGCAACTTGGCGTCCGATGTCGCGTTTGACGGGGCGAACCTGTATATCGCGGGCATGTCTACTGGGAACACACTGGCGGAACCTGTCGGCGTCCTCAAAATCTCGAACGCGCTGTCGCTGGATGTGAACACATGGGACTACACGCCGCTGATTACGCTGACCCAAGCGGGGCAGAGCCGCTGTAGTTATGTCGTCTACCGCGACGGCTTCCTGTATCTGGGCACGGGGCTGGGCGACGGCTCGAATCAAGCAGCGAACACGGGCATCCGCAAGTACGACGCGCAGACGGGCACGCAAGTGTCGGACTGGAACGGCACGGGCGTCGTGCTGCCGAGCGATTTGAGCAACTCCAGCCGCGCCGAGTGCATCGAGATTGACCCTGGCTATCAGGGCAGCGGCGCGTCGCTGGCGGTGCTGGCGCGTGGGCGTGGCATCACCTTCCGCCGCAGTTTCGCCGACGGCAGCGCGCTGCCGAATATCCTTAGCATCCCCTCGCGCGACTGTCAGGGCGGGCAGACCACCACGGGCATGCGCGACATCACCTTCTCGCCCGAAGGCGACGCCTACCTGCGCGTGGACAACAGCATCTTCTACGCCCCGCGCACGGCGGGCAACACTGTCGCGAACGATCGCGCCTGCCGCATCTTCGACTTCGACTCGGACAACCCCTTCCAAGTGCTGATTAACATCCACTACCTGCGCACTTCGGCGGGCAACTACCTGCTCTACAACCGTCGCGGCACTTCCGCTCCCCTGAACAAAATCTTTGTTGCGACGGGTGCAGGCGCGACTTGGCAGGACTACGCGGAACTCACGGGCGACGAGCCGCTGCCCAACGGCAGCACGCCCGACCCGTTTGGCGGCAATATCTTCAACTTCACCAGCGGGTTCGGTCCCGACCCGTCGCAAGGCGATGTGGACTTGAACGGGATTGTGGACGACGCTGACCTGCTGGCGATTCTGTTCGCGTTCGGTTCCAGCGACGCGGCGGTGGATGTCAACAGCGACGGGATTGTGGACGACGCCGACCTGCTGACCGTGCTGTTCAACTTCGGCAGCAGCCCGCAGGCGCAGTACCTGTTCGTGCTGCACAGCACCATCGGCACGGATCGGCTGGACATCTATCGCGTGGATGTGAACTAAGCCTTCACCCCGTTTGTCCCCCTCTCCCACGATGTGGGAGAGGGGAGCCGCGCGCCCAACTCTTGGAGTGCTGAAGCGCAGCTTCAGCGTCAAGGCGGAAGCTGCGGGTAGTCACCCCTTCTGGTAGTGATAATGCCTATAGGTCAGAAACTCCTCCCAACTCCAAATATGGTCGGTCAAACCTATCGCCATCGCAGGACTCCTACGCCGATAACGACACCCATCCGAAAGACCATCCACACGCTCACGCAAACACCGATGCGAACGCAACCAGTTGCTCTCAAACA
>JAIMAN010000047.1 GCA_023511915.1 Armatimonadota bacterium | reverse complement strand
GAACAAGGTTTTCGTGCCATCCTGTTTACCTCCTGCCTTGATTATACCATGAATCATTACTCGGAGGGGTGACTACCGGCGTTTCATCGATAGGGCGAAACTTGCTCGCGGCAATCTGCAGGTGTGGCGAGGCGCTGCCTTTGAAGGCAACGACCTCCACGCGAATGTCGCGCAGGCGCAGCCACTCGACAATCGGGGCGAAGTCGCCGTCGCCCGTGCATAGCACAACGATATCGCCCTTGCCGAGCCGGTGCCGCTCCACTTCCCGTCCAAGCCGAAACGCCAACTGAATGTCCGCGTCGCCCTTCAGCTCGCCGTTGCCGTTAGCAGTCGGGCGCACGCGCACCACCTCGTAGGCATTCTGGTCGAGCATCAGTTGCAGGTTGACTTGAGTCGGCGCGTCGGTGACGAAAGCCATCGCCGTGACCAACTCGCCGCACTCCTGATAGCCCCTCACAAGACCTGCGTAGTCGAGTCGAGCTGTGCCATTCTGCATGTTCTGCACATCAACAGCAATCAAAATGCGCGGTTTGCGCGTTTGGCGTTGTCGGTTCATCGATACTACGGCTGTGTTCATCATCGTTTTCACCTCACTACAGGATTAGGAACCCACGGCTCAGAATGTGAGATTTGGCGGATTGAATCCAACGGTTGGGTCAGCAGTTTATCGCCCCCGCCCGTGTGGGCGCACAGGCAGTTGCGGTTCGGCGCGCCGTGTCCCAGTTCATGCAGTTGCGGCGTGGCGTCTTGGTAGACGAGGCGCAGCCAACGGCTGGTGTGCAGGCGCATGGCGAGGTAGTCTTCCAGCGTCCGCAGGGCAAGCCCCGTCGCCATCATGTTGAGGCTGCGCAGGCTGCCGAGCCGCTCGCGTTGCCAGTGGCGTTGGGCGCGGTGCTGCTGCTCGGCGTACAGCCCCTGCCGTACCACCTCCACCTGCTGCGGGTTGGCGACGCCCCCCGTGCAGAGCAGGCAGCACTCGCCAGGCACGAGCCAGCGGATGTCCGCGCCGATGAGCGGCTCGCCCGACTCGGTGTGCAGCACGCCCGTGCCGACATCGAGCATCGGCTTGAGGTACAGCACCGACAGGTGGGCGACCGTCCAGCGCGCGCCGTCGTCGTCCACCGCCGTAATCAGCACATCCGCCTCGCGCGCGGCGGGCAGGATACGGTAGTCGCTGGCGGAGTGGGGCAACGCCTGCACCTCGAGCGTGGGGTTGACCGCGCGCAGGCTCTCGGCGAGCGCGTCGGCTTTCGGGCGCGTGATGTGGTCGGGCAGGAAGCCGTCGCCGTCGAGGTTGCACAGTTCGGTCGTGTCGGGGTCGACGAGGGTCATGCGGTGTGCGCCGATTCGCGCCAGCGCGTGCGCGATCAGGCTGCCGTTGCGCCCGCAGCCGACGATGAGGTAGTGCAGGCGGCACAGGCGTCGCCATGCGTAGTCGCCCAGCGCGCCCGCCACACGCGACCAGCGTTCCGCATCGGGCGCGGGCGCAACCGTTGCGCCCACTTCGGGCAGCCCAGGCGCGAGGATGAGCAGCCCCATCGGGCGACGCTGCCCCCGCGAGTCGAGCAGGTAGGCGCGGGGCGGCTCGCCCTGACGCAGGTACAGCACGGCGGTCGGCGACGCGAAGGCGACAGGCAGCACGGGGGTACGCGCAACGACCAGCGCGGGGTCGGGCAGTTGCCTGCCGCGCGCCAGCCCGCGCGTGAGCCAGTCCTCCCCGCTTTGACGGCTCGCCCGCTCGACCGTGCAGGCGAGCCAGTCAGCGTGGCTGCGTTCAAGGGCGCGTATCGCCTGCTGCAGTACTGCGCCGGGAATGACCAGTCGCGCTTGGGAGTTCATGCCTGCCGCTCTCCTAATCCAAGTTGAAGCGGGCGCGTTCGGCGGCGCGGCGTTGCTGCTCGCGTTCACGCTCGACCTCCTCGTGCGCCTGCCGCCAGATGCGCTCCACCGCGCGTGTCAGCACTTGCAGGTTCTCGGTCTCATCCTGCACCTCTGCGGGAGTGGGCGGGGTCAGGACGGACGGCTCAGCGACCAGCAGTTCGTCGAGAGTCTCCACTCGTTGCATAGTAGCACCTCCATCATGAGTAGAATAGGCGCATCTTTGCCAAGTGTGAGATTCTCTGAGGGCGATGCAGGCACAACGGCAGAGAATGCAGGGCAACCCCAAGGGGATTGCCTTGAAGGGGTAGGTTTTTTCTCGCGCGGTTGGGATGGCGGGCGGGACGCCCGCGTTCCCAGCGTGGCGCATGCTGGGAGCGCGAGCGTCTCGCTCGCATGACAGCAGAAATGACCCGCTCGTCAACGCCGCGAGCAGGCATGCTCGCAAAAAAACCTACCCCTTTAAGAAGGGGATTGCCCCTACCAGCGGCGTTTTCGTCGGGGTCGCGTCTGCCCCACTTGCGCGTTGTTATCGGATTACGCAGGCGCGTGTCAGGGCGCAGGCGCTTTGGTGTCTGGCTCCGACATGTACGGGATTAGCAGCGACACGCGCCGATTGGAGTAGTGGAACGGATCCATCGGGTTGCGCAAGCGCGTGTCGGCGTAGCCGCGCACTTCGGCGACCTGACCCTTCCACAAGCCCGCGCTCTCCAGCACGCGCCGCGCGGCGTTCGCGCGGTCGGTGGACAGCTCCCAGTTCGTGTACCCGCCCCCGTAGCGATAGGGCTGCGCGTCGGTGTGCCCCTCCACCACCACGCGGTTGTCCAACTTGCCCATCTTCTGCGCGATGATGCTCAGCAGACGCCGCGCAGCGGGCGTGACCTCTGCGCTGCCCGACTTGAAAAACACAGGCTCCTTGCCCTCCAGCAGCTCGATGCGCAGCCCCTCCTTCACGAACTCGATCTTCACATACTCTTTTAAGCGCGACAGTTCGGGGATGTTGGACAGCGCGCGCTCCATATACTGCTTGAATTCCTCCAGCTCCTGTCGCTCGATCTTGTAGTCTTTTTTGAGGGCGGTCTTGCCGTCTTTGGCAGCGCGGGGCATGTTCGGTGTGTTTTTGCCGCCGGGGGGCACGGCGTCGTTGATGGTGAAGATGGCTTCGTTTTTGCGCACGGCTTCCATGAACCCCACAGGGTCGCGGAAGTAGGCGGCGATGGCGGCGCGCGTTTTGGCGTCCATCCCAATCAGCCACATCACCATGAAAAACGCCATCATCGCCGTCACAAAGTCGGCGTAGGCGACCTTCCACGCGCCGCCGTGGTGCCCGTGCCCGCCGCCCTTTTTCTTGACGATGCGTATCTCGCCGCCGCCCTCTTTCGCCATCCGTTGACCTCCTTACGCCGCTTGCGCTGTGCTGCCGCCGCCTTTGACCGCCTCCTCCATCTCCTGGAAGCCAGGGCGCACATGCGGCTCGATGCTGCGCCGTGCGAACTCGATGCAGGTCAGCGGCGCGTCGCCCCGCGCAAAGGCAATCAACGCCTGCCGTATGCACTGGTAATACTGCGCCTCGGCGTGCGCGTTATGCTCCAGCGCAGCTGCCAACGGCTGGAACACGCCATACGCCAGCAGCACGCCCAAAAAGGTGCCCACCAGCGCGGCAGCAACCTTGTGCCCGATGGTCTCGGGTCCCTGATCCAGATAGCCCATCGTAATCACGACGCCCAACACCGCTGCAACGATTCCGAAGCCTGGCATCGCGTCGCCGATTTTCGCCATCGCGTGCGACGGGCGCATCACCTCTTCGTGGTGCTTCTCCAAGTCGGTCTCGGTCAGTTCTGCCAGCTCGAACGCGCCGACCGCGCCCGTCAGCACGACCTTCATCGTGTCGCACAGGAAGTCCAGCGCGTGGTGGTTGCTCAACAAAAACGGGTACTGCTGGAACAGCGAACTTTCCTGCGGCTTCTCAACATGCTGCTCCAGCGCGAGCAGCCCCTCCTTGCGGGCGAGCGTGAACAGCGCAAACAACGCCTGCAGCAGTTCCAGAAAGGTCTCCTTCTTGCTGTAGGGGCTGCCCTTCATCAGCCCCATCACGCTCTTGATGATGGCGGAGATGACGCTGGGCGGATTCGATGCGACCAGCGCGCCCAGCCCCGCCCCACCGATAATCACGAACTCCGAGATTTGGATTAGCGCGGCAATCTTCCCGCCGTGCATAATAAACCCGCCGAACACCGCGCCGAATACAATCACAAACCCGATAATCGTGGTCATGCCGCCCGCTGAGCCTCCACAGCGGGTTATTCCACATGCGGGCGGGGAATTCGCAAGGGCGGGTCTATCCTATCGCGATGCGCGGAGATGGCGATGGACGCCTAAGTCCCAGCCCCATGCCCCAGAATCAGCAGCGCGTCCAGTGTCAACTGCACCGCCCAGTGAACCCAAAAGCACGGCAAAAACGACCTCACGCGCAGCGCAAGCCAACTCAGCGCGAACGCCGCAGGAAGTGAACCCAACACTTCGGGCAGCGGCTTGCCGTAGTGCAACAGCGCGAACGCCGCCGCCTGCAGCCCCACGCCCCACCAGCCCAGCCACCGATACAACCCAAAGGTCAGAAACCCGCGAAAAAAGAACTCCCAGCAGAACAGGTAGTAGCCGTAGGCAATGCTGAAGTAGACCGCATACGCAGGGTCAGTCAGCACGCGCTTATCCAGCGGGTAGTAGGCGCGGAACTCAGGTCGCTGCGCGACATAGTACAGCACGGGCAACATCAGCAGGTACATCCCCAGCGCCCACAGCGCGCCCTGCTTGCCGTCGCCCCGCGCCAGCCCGTATTGGCTGAGTTCGCCCTTGCCGAAAAATGCCAGCGACAGAATCGGCAGCCACAGCAGCCAGATGGAACTGACCACAATATATTCGTTCCAGTCGCGGTAGGCGGCGGGCGCGCCCTGAATGCCCAACCAGCGCAGCGCACTTACCGTGTACGGCTGCTGATAATACAGAAACAGGAACAGCACGCCCAGCCCGCCGACAATCACGACCTCCCACTCGGTGCGCTTGCCGTGCGTCATGGCGCCTCGGAGACTCGGTAGCGGATTTCGTACACGCGCTGCCGTCCGCCGTAGCCGCCGATAATCGCCAGCGCGCCTATCGGCTGGTTCGGGTTCGGGTCACGGGTGTACAGAATCGGCTTGCCGTCGAACAGCGCCCAGAGTTTGCCGTCGCGCCGCGTGAACTGCAGTGTGTGGCGTCCGGGCGTCATCATCTGCTCGGAACTGCTGACTTCGGGTCCGAAGATGCGGAATCGCGTGCGGGTGTTGTTGTAGCCGCCGACGAACAGGATGTAGTCGCGCCACGCCTTCATCTCCGCTTCGGGCGTGCTGGGCAGGTACGCTGCGAGGATGCCGTCCTGCACGGCTTCCAGTTCCACCCACAGGTCGAACGCGCGTGCGTTCAGCCCCGTGATGCGCAGGTGCGCCTCCTCCCAGCCGTCGTATGCCCACGCGCCGTCGCGCACTTGCCAGCTGGCGTCGATGTGCAAGCCCTCGGCGCGGTCGGGGGTCAGCACGCGCGTCGCCCCCTCGCGCGTGAGTTCCGCAGGCGCGCCTTCAGGGAACGACAGCGCGCCCGTCGGCTCCTTCATCACGCAGTAGAACACATCATACGGTTCGTAGACCGAGTAGCCCGCGCCCGACGGCTTGAACAGGTCTACCGAGACGCCCACCTCGCGCCCGCCGCCCTGCCAAAACCACGGGCTGTCGCCGCCGTTGGGGATGGCGAGTTCAATAATCGTCGTGCGGTCGCGTCGGCGGCTGGCGTTCCAGCGCAACCACGGGGGCGCGTCGCGCCCGCGCACACGGATGCTGAGGTCATCGCGATTGTAGATGTCCACGAACTGCACCGTGTCGGTCGTGTAGACGCCCTGCCCCTCGCCGTCCAGCGCGATGTGCAGCCGCTCCCACTCGCCCGTGATTTCAAAAAGCACATAGTAGGCGTCCTCGTCGTGGCAGTGCTTGACCGTCAGGCGCGTGCCGTCGGCGTCCAACTCGCCTGCGGGCGGGATGGCGTCCCACTCGCTGGGGTCGCCGTCCACTGTCGCCCGCGCGTACCACACGAACGGCTGCCACGGGTACAGCGGGTAGGGGTCTACCGTGTCGGGCAGCCCGTCGCCGTCTTGGTCGGTCGTGCGCGGGTCGGGAATGCGCGACTGCCAGCGCGGCTTGACGAAGGTGGTCTGCAGCGGCGCGGGCGCCCAAGTGCTAAGCATCGCCTTGTGCAGGTCGCTCATCTGCCCGTCGGTGCGGGCGCGGCGCGGGTCGGAACCGAACCGCTTCTCGTCCAGCGGCAGGCGCGGGTCGTCGTCGGGGAAACCGTCGCCGTCCGCATCGCGCACCACCACCACCTCGCCGAAATAGATGCGCAGCCACTGTGCGTCGCTCAGCGTGCGATCCCAGTAGGGCATGATGTTCCAGTGTTCGCCATGCTTGGCGGCAGTCGTCCACGGGATGAGCGTCAGCGCCCCGTCGGGGTTCACGCGGCGTTGGCGCGGGTCAGGGTGGTTGAACACGATGCGCTCGTCCTCGCGGTGCGCCAGCGAGAACGCGCCGAACGACTCCATCTGGTGGTGGAACTCGTGCGCGACCAGCCACGCCGTGTCGCCCCCACCCAGAAACTGGCTGCGCGCGGGGAACCCGTCGGGGAAACTGTCCACGCCGTAAGTGCCCCCGCCGCTGTTGTAGAACTCCCAGCGCTGGGTCTGCGGGTTCCAACGGCGCGGGAACGCCTGCTCAATCTGCCCTGCGTAGGGGAACTCTTCATGCACAGGCTCGGTGTTCGCGCGGGTGATGTCGCTTGTGTCCACGATGGTGAACGCGCCGCCGCCTGGAGGCGCGAAGTCTACCCCTGGATAGGAACGGCAGGCGGGCAGCCCCTTGTAGAAGCCTTGCGCTTGCGGGGGTTCCTCGCCCCAGCGCTGCCAGCGGTCGTCTATGAAGAGCTGGAAGTCCACCCAGAAGCGCATGCCGCTGTTGACCCAGAAGTAGCGGGCGGCAATCGCGTACTCCTCGCGAATGCGTGCGAGTTCGGCTTCGGACATCGGCTGGGGCGGCGGCGCGGGGGTGTTCGGGTCTTGGTACGCCGAGGCGACATTGACCACATTCGGCATCAGTAGCGCCTTCACGGGCAGGCGGACGATGGTCTTGTAGCCTTGCGGGGCGAGGGTCGCGACGGCGTACTCGCGTCGCCATGGCGGGCTTGCGCCCCACTTGCGCTCCTCCAGCGTCGGCTTCAGGTCAGGGTCGTAGATGCGGTAGTAGTAGCGTTTGCCTGGCTGCAGCCCTGTGATGCGCAGGCGGTGATAGGTGCGCTTGCCTGGCTCGCCGTCCACGATGCGCACGCCCGCGCCCTGCCACGGGTCGGCGCGCTTGCCTTCGGGACGCCACGCGGTCATCGGCAGGTTGCTCTGGCGGATTTGCACGCGCGTCTCGGTCGGCGTGCGCGTGTGGTACTGCAGCACCACATAATCGCGTCCGATTTCCATCACGGGGCGCATTGGGTCGTGCAGCGGCTGCGTATCGCCCTGATGCGCGCTGTAGCCCACAGGATGCAGCAAAACGCTCATAAGTCCCAGCCCAATCAGCCTGTGCATACGACAAAGATTCGCTGAGTGAGGCAATTGTCCTACAGGGGCGAGGAAAACAGTTGGTTTTGTCTGTGTCTACTCCCAGCGGATGTGGTCGTTGACGCCGTGTTTTTCGTAGACGCGCAACACTTCACGGCAGAACGCAACCATCTGCAGGTCGCCCTCTTTTTCAGCAAGCTGCAGAAGCCGAATGAACATCCGCTTCCCCGTTTCGGTCTGCTTGTAGACCTTCTTCCGAAAGTTGCACTGTGCGCAGAGGGTCTGTCCATTCTCGATTTCCGACCGCCCTCCCAGATAGCGCGGTCGGATATGGTCTACATGCAGTTCCACGCCGTCAGCAAGCCCCTTGCCACAGATGACGCATCGGTACTGGTCACGCTCCAGTATCGCTTGCTTTTGCTCTGGGGTGAAGTCATCCAGTGCAACCCTTCCTGCAGCTTCAGGATCGTACCGATACACGCCTTTGCGCACCTTTATAAGCCATCCCTCTTGGTGGAGATGGCGTATTACTCGCCACGGGTCGCGTGGTGGGGTTTCGTTTCCTTGCAAGCGCCACTGCTCGGTGACCCAATCTACGACAGGTCCGTGAGGAAGGTCTGTGTTCGGGTGCTGCTGGAAATACTCCTGAACCAGTTCGCGGATGGTTTTGCGTTGCTTAGGTTGCCTCATAAGCGACAGGTTCCTCCTCGATGCTCAGCGCTAACTGTCGCGTACTCAGGTAATGTAGGATACGCTGCTTCGCCAACGCGCAGTAGGCAGTCTCGATCTCGATGCCAATCGCTTGGCGATGGTGCATTATCGCGGCAAGCAGGGTTGTGCCGCTGCCTGCGAAGGGATCCAGCACCGTGTCGCCCACATAGCTGAACAACTTGATACACCGCTTCGGCAGCTCCAGCGGGAACGGCGCGGGGTGTCCGACGCGCTTACGGCTCTCGCCGTTGAAAGTCCACAAGCCGTTCGTCCACTCCATAAACTCCTGCGGCGTGATGTCCGACACGCGCGAACCAGAGATCTTTTTCCACTCGCGCTTGTATAACACCACAATCAGCTCAACAGGCGCAATCACATAGGGGGCAGACGCGCTGACCCAAGACCCCCACGCCGTGCGCCGCGAGATGTTGCCCTCGTTCCAGACAATGGTCGAGTGATACTGGAAGCCCAACTGCTTCGCCAGCGTGGTGAGGTCTGCGCCGACGCTCTGCTGCCCGCCCTTGTTTTTGTCCAGCGGGATATTCAGACACATTCGCCCGTCGGGTTTTAGCCACTGGAAGCACCGCTGCAGCCACACTTCGCAGAACTCCAGATACTCGGTGTAGCCAAGGTCGTCACGGTGCATCCCGTAGACGACCTCCACATTATACGGCGGCGAGGTGACGATGAGGTCTACCGACTCAGGCGCGAGTTCCGCCTGCAGCACATCGGCGTTGTAGAGTAGGCAATTCGGCTCACTGAGTTCGAGGTAGGGCGTCATCAGAAAAAGTATACCTGTGGGGGCAAGGTTCTGTGCCCCTCCCCCGCTGCATGCGGGAGAGGGGCAAGGCGCGGGCAAAGAGTGCGGGGTTAGCCGCGCTTCATGCGCAGCGCCTCTTCGTAGCGACGGTTCACGACCGTCCAGTCAATCGCCTGAATGAACGCATCGATGTAGCGGGCGCGCGCCGTCTGGAAGTCCAAGTAGTAGGCGTGTTCGTAGACATCCATCGCCAGCAGCACCGTGCAGTTCCACATGTGGAAGGTGTTCTGCGCGTCGCCGATGTAGTTGAACAGGCTGCCGTCGTCGTGGTCATAGGCGAGCCACACCCAGCCACGTCCGCCCATGCCTGTACCCTTGAGGTCTTCCAGCCAGCGCTCATACGAGCCGAACCAGCGGGCGAGCGCGGCGCGCAACTCGCTGCTCGGCTCCGAACCGCCGCCGCCGAGGTTCTCGAAATACAGCTCGTGGTTTTTGAACCCGCCGTAGGCGAAGGTGTAGTCCACCTTCAGCGAGCGGATGAGGCTGTAGCTCTGGTTGCCCTTCGCGAAGTCGTCGGAGGTCAGCTGCGCCAGCGCACGCCGAATCTCGTTCGTCTTGTTCACATACCCCTGATAGAGTTTGTAGTGTTCCTCGTGCGTCTTGCGCGAGATGCCGAATTTCTCGGTCTCGAACACTTTCTCGGGCAGGGGCTTCGCCGTTACTTCAACGACCTGAATCTCAGCCATAGTGGATACCCTCCTGTGTGTTGGGATAGCCAGCGCGTGGGGAGCCAGCATCGCCATTGCGGTCGTTGCCGCCGCCTGCTGCAGAAACTCCCGACGCGAAAGGCGTTTCACGCTCATAGCGGCGGTATTATACCTCCCCTCGCCGATTTGCGGGGCTACCGATCCATGCGGGCGACATCGGCGTAGGTCTCGCGTTCCACAATCACCCGCGCCGCGCCCCCAGCAACGGCGACCATCGCAGGGCGTGGGTAGCGGTTGTATTGGCTGCTCATCGAGTAGGCGTATGCGCCTGTCGTCAGCACCGCAATCACATCCCCCGCGCGCGTTTCGGGCAGCAGGGCGCAGTCGATGATGGGGTCGGTCTCGCAGTGCTTGCCCATAACGCGGTAGGGGCGAGTGTGCGGTTCGTCGGCGCGGCTGACATGCACGGCGGTGTAGCGTGCGCCGTACATCTGCGGGCGCGGGTTGTCCGACACACCGCCGTCCACGATCAGGTACTCGCGCGGCAGGTTCGGATTCTCGTGGGGGATGCGCTTGACCGCGCCGACGCGGTAGAGCGTAATGCCCGCTTCGGCAATCAGCGAGCGTCCAGGCTCAATCCCAAGCGCAGGCTCTGGATAATCGTGCTGTTGGCACGCCTCGCGCAGCGCACCGACCAGTGTCTCGGCATAGGCGCGAATGCAGACGGCGGGATCGTCGGGTGTGTAGCGCACAGCAAGCCCGCCGCCGATATTCAGCAACGGCGCGGTGTAGCCGTACCGCTGGCGCACCGTGTCGGCGAAGGCGACCATCGCGTGTGCCGCCGCCGCGAACGCGCCGAGATCGCTAATCTGCGACCCGATATGGCAGTGGAACCCCAGCAGCCGAAACCACGCCTCATTCAGCACCTGCTCGACGGCGCGCTCCGCGTCGCCATTCAGCAGGTGGAAGCCGAACTTGCTGTCGCGCTGCCCCGTGCGAATCAGCGGGTGCGTGTCGGCGTCCACTTCGGGCGCGATGCGCAGCATCACGGGAACCTCGCGCGTCGCAAGGCGTGATAGGCGTGCCATTTCCTCGAAGTTGTCCAGCACAATCGCGCCAACGCTCGCATCGAGCGCCATCTGCAGTTCGTCGTCGGTCTTGTAGACGCCGTGCAGGTGGATGCGCGCGGGCGGGAAGCCTGCCTGCAGCGCGGTGTAGAGTTCGCCCCCCGACGCGACATCCAGTCCCAGCCCCTCATCGGCGACAATCTGGCACAGGGCGCGGTTGAGCGCGGCTTTCGCGGCGTAGGCAATCTGCACATCGGGCTTGAGCGGCGCGAAGGCGTCTTTGTAGTCGCGGCAGCGCGTGCGCAGCGCGTCCTCGTCCAGCACATAAAGCGGCGTGCCATAAGCCTCTGCCAACGCCAGCGCGTCGCACCCGCCGATTTCCAGATGTCCCCGCGCGTTCACCCGCTGCGTGCCTAATCGCATCGGCGGGGGAGTATACCTCAGCCTACTCTTGGTCAGGGTCTACGCCCAACTCGCGCAGTTTCTGGGCGAGCTGCTCCGCCCGCCGACGCACCTCCAACTCCCGCGCCACCGCCGCCTCCAACGCACGACGCAACGCCACATACCCCACAAAACGCTCCCCACTCGGCGCATACACCCCAGGATCCACACCCGAACCCACACCAAACCGAATGCCCAACAACGGACTCACCCAACCCGCCATCTCAGCAATCGCTGCCAACTTCCCGCCCTCCCGCACATACCCACGCCACTCACTCGTGTCTGGGTCATAAATGTAATACTCCAACACCCCATACTGCTCATAAAACGCCAACTTCGCGTCCCACTCCTCCCGTGTGTTGCCCGGCGAAACCACCTCAAACACCACCTGCGGCGGAATGTTGCCCTCTTCCCACTGCTTGTACGACCCGCGATGGCGCTTGGGGCGTCCCAGCACCACCATCACATCGGGCGCTTGGCGGATTTCGGGGTGCCCCTTGACGGGGTACCAGAAGTGGTCGATCGCGACGAACACATCGTCGCGGTCGGCGAAGAGGGCGTCGAGGTTTTCTTTGAGGGTCATCATCACTTCGGCTTGTTGGGTGTTTTGCGCTATCGGTTCGCCGTCCGTTTCGGGATAGATGATTTCGGTTTGTGCTGCAGCAGTCTGCATCGCCATCACCAAAAGAAGTATACCTCAGTGCCGCTTCTTCAGGATCGAAATCAGCAGCCACACGCCCAGCACGGTTGCGCCGACGAAGCCGATAATTGTCAGCGTCGCGCCGTAGGGGATGTCGCGCGTGGCAGGCAGCAATAGCGCAAGCCCCACGATAAACGCCGCGACCAGCATGCTCAGCGACAGGCGCGTGATCATCGCGTCCAAGCGATCCAGCGTCTCTTGCGTCGCGCCGATTTGCGCCTCCACAGGCACTTTGCCGCGCTCCACGCTCTGCAGCCACTGCATCAGCATCGCGGGCATCTCGCGCATCAGGTAGCGCCAAGTGTCCACCTGCTCGACGACCTCCTGCATGCTGGGGGCAGGCAGCCACGCGGTTTTGCTCAGCTGGCGCACGAACGGGCGCGAGACGGCGAACAGGTCGTAGTCGGGGTCTAACTGTCGCCCGATGCCCTCCAGCATCACCAGCGTCTTGCCCACCAGCCACAGGTTGCTCGGCAGGCGCAGGTGGTAATGGCGGCACAGTTCGGTCAGGTCTGCCCAGAACTCGGTGAACTGGCTCTCTTTGAGGGTGCGCCCGCGATACTTGTTGAGGACGCGCTCCGCCGCGCGCGCGAGTTTCTGGCGATCCGTGAAGCGCGTGAACGCGCCCATCCGCGCGAACACATTCAGAATCCCGTGCGTATCCAAGCGCACAATCGCCACATACAGGCGCGTGAGGTTCAGGCGGTCATCCTCGTTCAGCACGCCGACCATCCCGAAGTCCAGCACGCCGATGCGTCCGTCGCGCAGAATCAGGTAGTTGCCGGGGTGCGGGTCGGCGTGGAAAAAGCCGTCCTCCAGCACCTCTTGGATGATGAGGCGCGAGGCGTTGAGGGCGATCGCGCGCGTGTCGTGCCCAGCGGCGCACAGCGCGTCCACATCGTCCACCTTGACGCCCTCCAGTCGCTCCATCACCAGCAGCCGCTCCGTGCAGTATTCGGGGTAGAACTGCGGGATATGCACTTCGGGCACATCGGCGAAGTTGCGTCGGAACTGCTCGGCGTTGCGCATCTCGCGTCGGTAGTCCAACTCGCTCAGCAGCGTGAAGGCGAAATCTTCGGCGACGGTTTCGGGGTCGTACAGCTCGCCCAGTTGGGTGCGCTGCGCCAGGTGCGCCAAGTCGTGCAGGATCTCCAAGTCCAGCTCCACCACTTCGCGCAGGTTGGGGCGTTGGATTTTGACGGCGACGGGCGTGCCATCATGCAGCGTCGCGGCGTAGACCTGCGACAGAGACGCCGCGCCAATCGGGTCGGGGTTGAACTCGCGGAATGCCTCTTCCAGCGGGCGTCCGAGTTCCGCCTCAATCAGCGGGCGCATGGTTTCCCACGGCTCAGCGCAGGCGTTGTCTTGGAGTTTGCGCAGCTCCTCGATGAACGGGTCGGGCAGCAGGTCGGAGCGGGTGCTGAGAATCTGTCCCAGCTTGATGAAGGTCGGTCCAAGTTCCTCCATCGCGGCGCGCAGGTGCTGGGCGGGCGATTCGAGGGGCTCGGCGGGGATGCGCAGCTCCTCCTTGCCGAGCGAGAGTCGTCGGTGGACGCTGAGGTACTCCAGCGCGCCGCCAAACCCGTGCCGCGCCAGCACGCTTGCCACTTGGCGATAGCGTTGCAGGCTGCGCACGCGCCGCGTGAAGGGGCGCATCGCCTACTCCTGCGGGGTCGCCTCCAGCTTCTGCAGGATGGCGTCCAGTTTGCGCTCCACAGCCTTCATGTCGGCGTGCGTGGGCAGTTGCAGTTCGCGCAGCACCTCGTGCACTTCCTCGCGGATGAGTTTGCGCAGGGCGTTGCGCTCTTTTTCGCCGCGCTGAATCAGCTGCTCCACCATGTCGCTGGCTTCCTCGCGCTGCGCCTGCCCGCGCTTGACCATCTCGTCCACCAGGTTCTGCGCCGTCTCGCGCGTGAGCGACACCGCCCCCAGCCCCATCAACACGCTCTGCTCCAACAACTCCCGAATCGATGCCATGCGTTGCCTCCTCGGACACTATTATACCGCCCAGCATAGCATTCGCACTCGCGAAAAGGTATACTACAGCGCAGTCTACAACCAAGGAGGACGATTCGACTTGCAAGTCAGGATGGCGGACTTAGGCAGCCAATACCTGCGGATACGGGACGAGGTAGAGCCGCTCGTACTGGAGGTGCTGGCGAGCGGGCGGTATATCTTAGGCGAGCATGTGCAGCGCTTGGAAGACGAGGTCGCGCAGGTGTGCAACGCCCGCTTTGCGATTGGCGTGAGTTCGGGCACGGACGCCCTCAAGATTGCCCTACGCGCGGTGGGGATCCAACCCGGCGATGAGGTCATCACTACGCCGTTCACTTTCGTTTCGACGGCGGAGGTGATTGTGCAACTGGGCGCGACGCCCATATTTGTGGACATCGACCCCGAGACCTACAACTTAGACCCGAACCTTGTGGAGGCGGCGATTACCCCGCGCACCCGCGCGATTCTGCCCGTGAGCCTGTATGGGCAGTCGGCGGAGATGCGCACGCTGCGACAGATTGCCGACCGCTACGGGCTGTGGCTGATTGAAGACGCGGCGCAGGCGATCGGCGCGCGGCACTATGACGAGCCTATCGGCGCGTTTGCGCACGCGGCGACGCTGAGCTTCTTCCCGACCAAAAACATCGGCGCGGCGGGCGACGCAGGCATGATCATTACCAACGTCGAACAGATTGCCTATAAAGCGCGCAGCCTGCGCGTGCATGGGATGAACGGCGGCTACTACTACGAGGACATCGGCTACACCGCGCGGCTGGACGAGCTACAGGCAGTAATCCTGCGCGTGAAAATGCGATGCCTGCACGACTGGACAGAGCGGCGACGTTACCACGCGACACTCTACCGCGCGCTGCTTGCCGACGCGCCCCTCCAGCTGCCCGCCGTGCGCCCCTACAATTACCATGTGTATCACCAGTTCACCGTGCGCACGACGCAGCGGGACGCCCTGCGCGAGTACCTACGCGAGCACGGCATCGAAAGCGCGGTCTACTACCCGCTGCCGCTGCACCTACAGCCCGCGTATCGGTTTTTGGGCTACTGCGAGGGCGACTGCCCGAACGCCGAGCGCGCGGCGCAGGAAGTGCTGTCGCTGCCCATCCACTCGGAACTGACCGAAGACCAAATCGCGCAGGTCGCGCACAGCGTGCTGGAATTTGCACAACGGGAGGCAATTGCCGTATGAAAGCGATGATTCTGGCGGCGGGGGTCGGCTCACGCTTAGACCCCCTCACCCGCGCCCTGCCGAAACCGATGGTTCCCATCGTGAACCGCCCCGTCATGGAACACCTCATCAACCTGCTCAAGCAGCACAACTTCACCGAGATTATGGTCAACCTGCACTATCTGGGCGACCAGATTCGGGCGTACTTCGGGGACGGCTCGCGCTGGGGCGTGCGCATCCACTACTCGGACGAAGAGCAACTCTGGGGCGACGCGGGCAGCGTCAAGCGGTGCGAGGAGTTCTTCGACGACACCTTCATCGTCATCGGCGGCGACGACCTGACCGACCTTGACCTCACGCGCCTGATTAAGTTCCACAAGGAGAAAAAGTCGCTCTGCACGATTGCGCTCTCGCTGGTGGAAGACCCGTCGGAGTACGGGATCGCGCTTTTGAACGAGCGGGGTCGCATCACGCGCTTTCTGGAGAAGCCCAAAGGCGAGATGATTTTCTCCAACGCGGCGAACATCGGGATTTATGTGCTGGAGCCAGACGCGCTGGAGCTGGTGCCGCGCGGCGCGCCCTACGGCTTTGGCAAAAACCTGCTGCCCCTACTGATCGAGCGCAAGCTGCCCCTGTACGGGTTTCTGACCTCCAGCTACTGGAAGGATGTGGGCAACCTGAAGACCTACCAGCAGGCGCACTGGGACGCCTTAGCGGGGCGCGTGCAGATTCAGATGCCCTACCCCGAACAGCGCAAGTTCGTGTGGATTGGCGAGGGCGTGCAAATCGCCGACGACGCCGAGATTGGCTACCCCGTGCTGATTGGCGCGGGGTCGCGCATCGAATCGGGCGCGAAGGTGCTGGAAAACAGCGTCATCGGCGAGAACTGCGTCGTCGAAGAAGGCGCGGTCGTGCAGGAGAGCATTTTGTGGGACGGCGCGACGGTGATGCGCGACACGATGCTCGTGCGCTGCGTCGTCGGGCGCGACTGCAAGGTGAAATCGAATGTCGCCATCTTCGACGGGGTGATTGTGGACGCCAAGCAACGCGCCCGCAAATAATGGTCGGGGCGCCCGGACTCGAACCGGGGACCTCCTGCACCCAAAGCAGGCGCGCTACCATACTGCGCCACGCCCCGTAAAGTGGTGCGCGGTGGAGGACTCGAACCTCCGACCCCTTCCACGTCAAGGAAGTGCTCTACCACTGAGCTAACCGCGCACTTGGTGGAGCGGAGCGGATTCGAACCGCCGACCTCTTGCATGCCATGCAAGCGCTCTCCCAGCTGAGCTACCGCCCCTGGTGCAGCACAGGGGATTATACCCCACTTAGGGCGCGTGAATCAAGAGGTTTTCGACGGCGTCGCCGAGCAGTTCGCTCAGGTCGTTCAGCGCCCACTGCGGGAGGTGTTCCAGCGGGGCGCAGGCGAGGTCGTCGCGCGTGCTGACACCCGTCAGCACCAGCGCACACGGGATGTGCAACAGGTTCGCCAGCGCAATATCGGTGTCCAGCCGATCGCCAACCAGCAGCGTGCGCTCGGGGTTGATCCAGCCGCGCTCGATAAACGGCTGCAGGATCTGCGGGTTCGGCTTGCCGATGACGATAGGCGTGCGCCCTGCAGCGGTCGCAATCGCGGCGACGATAGACCCTGCGCCGGGCAGCAGGCGGTCTTCGGCGGGATAGGTCGCGTCGGTGTTGGTCGCAATAAAGCGCGCGCCGTTCAAAATCGCATGCTGCGCCTGCGCGAGCCGCTCGTAGCTGAACGCGCGGTCAATCCCCACCACCACCGCCGCAGGCAGTTCAGACTCCACGCGCTCCAGAATCGCGAACCCCGCGCTTGCCAGCTCCTGTTTCAAGCCTGGCTCGCCCACCACAAACAGCGGCGCGCCCTCTTCGAAGGCACGGCGCAAATACAGCGCGGTCGCCCAGCCCGAGGTGATGAACTGTTCGGGGCGCGCGTGCGGGTAGCCCATCGCCTGTAGACGCTCGGCGTACTGCTCGCGGGTCGCCCCAGAGTTGTTGGTCAGGAAGTAGACCTGCCGCCCCCGCTCGTGCAGCAGGTTCAGCACCTCCATGGCGTGCGGCAGCGGGCGCGCCCCCCGATAGACCACGCCATCCAGATCGAACACAAACGCTTCGAATCGGTTGGCGAGGCCGGGCAGCTCCTCGCGCACGCGCTCCTGCATCAGTACTTGCGCTCCGTAATGAATCGGGCGACCTCCTCTAAAGTCGTGCGGATGGGCGAGGCGGGCAGACGCCCCAGCCGCGCCAACGCGCTCTGCCGATACTGCTCGGCAAGCGCTTCCGCATACCTTAGACTGCCCGTAAGCCGAATTTGTTCCCTCCAGTGTTGGAACCGCTCGGGGCTGAGGTCGGCGCCGAACTCGTTTTGGAGTCGCGCGCGCTCGTCGGGCGTTGCATGCTGGTAGTAATGCAGCAGGGGCAGCGTAGCGAACCCCTCGCGGAAGTCGGTGCCGTTGGGCTTGCCCGTGAGGCGCGGGTCGCCCACATAGTCCAGCAGGTCGTCGATGATCTGGAAGGCGATACCCAACTCGCGCCCGAACTGCTCCAGCGTATCGAGCGTATCGGAGTCGGCGTCCACCAGATAGCCCCCGATACGGCAGCAGCCCGCGAGGAACTCGGCGGTCTTGCGCTGCACGATGTCGAGGTACTGCGCCTCCGTGAGGTCTAACCGATGGCGCAGGAACACCTCGGCGACCTCGCCCTCGCTCATGTCGGTGGTGATTTGGGCGACGGTCTGGATGATGCGCAGGTCGCCGTCCTGCGCGAGGCAGCGCATCGCCCGCGCCAAGATAAAATCGCCCGACAGCACCGTCGCGAGGTTGCCGTACAGCGCGTTGGCGGTCGGCTTGCCCCGCCGCGTGAAGGTCTGGTCGATTACATCATCGTGGATCAGCGTCGCCATATGGATCATCTCCATACAGCCCGCGATAATCGCTAATCGGGCGCGGCAGGGATGCCCGTCGCGGTACAGTTCGCCGAATCGGTGGGGCGCAGCGGCATAGGCGCACAAGATCACTATCGCCGGGCGCAACCGTTTGCCCCCCGCCGACAGCAGATGGCGCGTCAACTCGCTGAACTGTGGGATCGCCGTATCGGCTTGCGCTTCCAGAAACGCCTCCACCGCCTGCATCTCCGGTAGAATCGGCGCAAGCATCTCTGGAACCGCCAGCGTCTGCTTCTCGATGTGCATAGTGGTCATGGTTTAACTCCTATATGAACGCACACCACGCCGAAGGTCAGGTCGCGGTAGCACACTTGGGTGAACCCCGCCTGTTGCATATATTCGGCGATTGTGGCTCGGTCTTCATAGTGTTGGATAGACATCGGCAGATAGAGGTAGGCGTCGTCGGCGTGGCTGAGCCGCTTGCCAATGCGCGGCAGAATCTGCAGCGCGTACAGGTCGTACAGCCAGCGCATCGGCGCGCGTTGCGGGCGCGTGAGTTCGAGGACAGCGACCTTGCCGCCTGGTTTCAGCACGCGGTGGATTTCGCGGAACGCGGCGGGCTTGTCGATGAGGTTGCGCAGTCCGAACGCCATCGTCGCGGCGTCGAACTGGTCGGGCGCCAGCGGCAACTGCAGCGCGTCTGCGTGCAGCCACACGGTGTGGTTCAGCCCGCGCCGACGCGCCTTCTCGCGCCCCATGCGCAGCATCGGCTCGCAAAAGTCGAGCGCGACGACCTCGCCCGCGGGTCCCAGCATCCGCGCGAGTTCAATCGCCAAGTCGCCCGTGCCCGTGCAGAGATCCAGCACCCGCGAGTCGGGCGCGAGGCGCAGCATCCGCACGACTCTGCGCCGCCAGTAGTGGTGCAGCTGCAGGCTCAAGACGCCGTTGAGCAGGTCGTAGCGCGGCGCGACCCGCCCGAACATCTCGCGCACATAGGCGCGGCGCACGGCATCCTGCCGCGCCCACACAGGCGGCTCCGTCTGCCGATTTGTGCAGGTTTTCACAGTCTACACAAGTATACCCCGCACGCGAGACGCCAACGCGCAAGACGCCCCAAAGCGGTGTATAATACAGGCATGCGCACCTTTTGGTTGTTGGGGCTGCTCGCGCTATTTGTCGCAGGCGCAGATCAAGAGGTCAATCCAAACGCGTCGCCCACGGACGCACACAAATCGGAAACCGAAACGCAAATCGCTACCGACCCGCCCTACTACTCGCTCAAGCAACTCAAGCAGTGGCTGGAACGCGAGAAGCAGCAGGCAAAAGCTCGCGTGCAGGCACTCGAAGAGTCGGGCGCGCTATTAGATCCTGCCAGACGCCACAAACTGGAAGAGGGTCCCGAATACTTAGAAGCGCTCTGGGACTACCTGTATGTGCGCGCTTACCCGAACGATTCCGTGGACTGGCTGGCGTATATCCGCGCCGCGGAGCAGCGCGACCTGATGGCGGGCGCGTTTTTCCCCGCGTCAGGCGCACGCTGGGAGTTCGTCGGTCCGCGCAACACCAACCCGCCCTACCGCACCTACTTCGGCACGGCGGCGGTGTCGGGGCGCGTGAACGCCGTCGCCTACGACCCTGTCAACGAGAATGTCTACTATATGGGCGCGCCGCAGGGGGGCGTGTGGAAGACCACCGACGGCGGGCTGACTTGGCTGCCGCTCACCGACTACTGGCAGTTCCTGCAGGTCGCTTGCATCGCCGTGCATCCGACGAACCCCAGCATCCTCTATGTGGGCACGGGCGACTTTCAGGGCTGGATGCGCCCGTTTTCGCAAGGCATCATGCGCTCCACCGACGGCGGGCAGACATGGCAGCAACTCGGCGCAAGCGTGTTTGGCAACCGCTGCGTGTCGGACATCGTGATTGACCCCGAAAACCCCAACATCATCACCGCCTGCACGGGCTGGGGACCGTATCAGGGCGTGCCAGGCGACCTCTGGCGCAGCACGGACGGCGGCGCGACTTGGACGCGAGTCAGCAGCGTCAGCGCAATCTGGAGCGACCTCGCCGTCAGCGCACGCAACCCCAGCACAGGCACACGCTACTACTATGCCGTCGGGCACGGCAACCCCGGACGCCTGCTGCGCTCCACCAATCGCGGGCAGACTTGGACCGCGCTTACCGCGCCGTTTAGCGGTAATCAAAACTCGCTGCGCGTGGCGACCTCGCCCACCAATCCCGACCGTGTGTACCTGATGTCGGGCAGCAACGCCCAAGTGTGGGTCAGCAACGACGCAGGCAACACATGGACAGCCATGAACCCCAGCGTGGACGGCGGCTTCTATCAGGCGTGGTACGACGCGACGATGCACATCGCACGCGACAGCGCGGGCAACGATGTGCTGTATCTGGGGCTGGTTGACCTCGTGCAGTGGACGCCCGCCTACGGCTGGCGCTCCATCGGACTGGGCTTCACCAATCAGGCGAACATCCATGTGGACATCCACAGCATGGCAATCAACCCGCGCAACCCGAATGAACTGCTGGTCGGCACGGACGGCGGCGTCTATCGACTGACCTACACACCCAGCACGGGCGCGGTGACCATCGTCGGCTTGAACGCCACGCTGGGCATCACGCAGTTCTACGCCGCGGCGTTCCACCCGACCGACCCGACGCGCATGATGGGCGGCGCACAGGACAACGCCACCCCGCGCGCGAACGGCAACCTGAACGCCTGGCGATGCATCATCGGCGGCGACGGCGGCTACTGCGCCTACAACCCCGCCAACCCCAACATCCAGTACGGCAGCTACCAGGGGCTGAATATCCTGCGCACCACGAACAACTGGAGCAGTTCGTCCGCCATCACGCCCGACTACGGCAGCGACCGCGTGGCGTTCATCGCGCCGCTGACCATCCACCCCGCGCAACCGAACTGGCTGCTGGCAGGCACGAACTACCTGTGGCGCTGGAACGAGGCGACGGGCACATGGGACGCGCGGTTGGGCAACCAGTTGCTCACGAACGGCACGCTCCGTGCGATTGCGGGCGCGCCCAGCAACGCGAATGTCATCTACACGGGCGGCGACGACGGACAGGTCTGGATGACCACGAACGGCGGCGCGAACTGGCGACCGATTAACGCGAACCTGCCGAACCGCTCCATCAGCGACATCGCCGTGCATCCGACGAACCCGTACAAGGTCTATGTCGCGCTGGGCGGCACGGGCACGCCCCATGTGTACCGCTGCGACAACACGCAAGCCAATCCACCCGTGTGGGTGAACATCAGTGGGTCGGGGCTGACGGGGCTGCCCGATGTGCATGCGAACTCGATCGCGCTGGATCCCGCCGCGCCCGACACGGTGATTTATGTCGGCAACGATGTCGGCTTCTTCTACACGCTGGACGGCGGCGCAACATGGCGCAACGGCACGCAGCCGCTGGGACTGCCGAATGTGCAGGTC
>JAIMAN010000046.1 GCA_023511915.1 Armatimonadota bacterium | reverse complement strand
ATCGCGTATCTGGGCAAGCACGCCTCGCTTTTGCCACCGCCGAAAGTGGTAGTAGACGGTCTTCCACGGGGGCAGGTTGTTGGGGAGTTGTCGCCACTAGCAGCCAGTCTGCTATGGAGACCATTACGCGAAAACCCTACGAGACAGACCTGACCAACGACGAATGGGCAATCCTCGAACCCATCCGCAAACGCGCCCTCTACGGCGACAAAACCAAAACACGCGCATCTCCATAATAGGCGACAGAGGCTATCCCTGTGAGGTTCGCAGGGGGTGAGGCGAGTGTCTTCGCGGTAGACGCCTACCGCCGAACAGGGCAGACACGCGGGTCTGCCCCGACGAGAACGCCAAAACGCGCTTCCTGAGCCAGCCGAAGGTGGTGTTCGTGGTGGATTGATGTCTGGGTGCGGGGTATCCTATCCCCAGTATGGCGGCGAAGTCGGCGGTGCGCAAGCGGCTGGAGGGGTTGCTGGGGCGCTGGGCGTTGCGGGGCGCGTGGGCGCTGTTTCGCCTGCTGCCGCTGCGCGCGGCGCAGAAACTCGGCGCGGGGCTGGGACGGCTGGCATACGCGCTCTCGCGTCGCTATCGGCGCGTCGCTATCGAGAACCTCCGACGCGCCTTCCCCGACTGGACGCCCCAACAGGTCAAAACGACCGCCCAGCGCGTGTTCCGCAACTTCGGGGTGAGCCTCGCCGAGTTCCTCAAAGCGCCGTCGATGACCCAAGCCGAGATTGAGCGCATCCTGACCGTCGTCGGGCTGGAGCATCTGGACGCCGCGTTCGCCGAGGGCAAGGGCGTGCTGCTCATCACGGGGCACTTCGGCAACTGGGAGCTGATGGCGCGCTACATCTGTATGTTGGGCTATCCCGTGGCGGTGATCGCCCGCGACGCCGACGACCCCGGCACGACGGAGCTGGTCACCATGCTGCGCGAGCGCAGCGGCTATCGGGTCTTCCCGCGCGGGAACGCCGCGCGCCTGGTGCTGAAGGCGCTCCGCGCCAACGAAGCGGTGGGCATCCTGCCCGACCAGAACGCGGGCGATGTGTTCGTGGAGTTTTTCGGGCAAAAAGCAGGCAGCGTCGCAGGACCTGCGGTGTTCCACCTGCGCACGGGCGCGCCGTTGGTGCCGCTGTTCAATGTGCGCCTACCCGACGACCGCCACCGCGTGGAGATTATGCCCCCGCTGCGCTTCGAGCCATCGGGCGACGCGCAGGCGGACTACCAGCGTATCATGCAAGCCCTGCACGATGTGCTGGAGAGCTATGTGCGCCGCTACCCCGACCAGTGGCTCTGGCTACACGACCGCTGGAAGTCGGCGCGGAAGCGACTATCGGGCACTCTGTGAAAATCCCCACAATCTCCCCCTATCCCTTGACAATTCGCGCCGAGATAGGGTAATATATCCCTGCGGAGGTTTTGCGCAGGCGATTCAGGCGACGCAGCGACTCGCCTACGCAAGCCCTCCCCACAGATTCGCTATGGAAAATATGCTTAGCGTGGCTAAGTTTGTGCATTTTATCACAAGCGCGATTCGGCAGGAATCGTCAGTAGACCTGCCGAATATCAGCTACCAGCGACGAGGTGACCATTATGCAGGTCTTCAAGCGGCATCATAATACTTTAGCGCGTGTGTTTGTGATTAGTGGGTTGCTGGCGATTGTTGGGCTGGCGGTTGGCGGCTCGGCGATTACGCGCTCGCCGTGGTGGACAAAGGTCGGCGAGCCACCCGACCAGCCCGTGCCGTTCAGCCATAAGCACCACTACGAGGAGCTGGGCATCGATTGCCGCTACTGCCACTGGTCTGTGACGCAATCGGCGCACGCGGGCGTGCCCTCCACTGAAGTGTGCATGACCTGCCACTCGCAAATCTGGACGAACAGCCCGCTGCTGGAACCCGTGCGCGACAGCTACAACAACAATAAGCCCCTCGTGTGGAACAAGGTGAACAACCTGCCCGAATTCGTCTACTTTGACCACAGCGCGCATGTGAACAAGGGCATCAGCTGCGCCTCGTGCCACGGGGGCATCGAGAAGATGCACCTGACCCACAAGTCGCAATACTTCTCGATGCAGTGGTGTCTGGATTGCCACCGCAACCCCGAACAGCACATCCGCCCCAAAGAGGAAGTGTTTAACATGTATTATAAGACCCCGCGCAACGAGGACGAGATGAAGGCGATGCTCGAGCGCTACAACATCCCTTACGACCCGAACAGCATCCCGCGCAACCAGCTGGAACTGGGCAAGCTGCTGGTGAAGCACTACAACATCCACAAGGAGCAGCTGAGCGACTGCTCGATTTGCCATCGGTAAGGAGGCGCGATGGAAGAGAAACGCAACGAATCGCAGGGTGCAGGCGAACAGTTTTGGCGGAGCTTAGACGAGCTGGAGCAGTCGCCCGAGTTTGAGGCGTTGCTGCAGCAGGAGTTCCCGCGTCAGGCGGCGCCGCTGGGCAACTTCGTGAGCCGTCGGCAGTTTCTGCGCTTGATGGGCGCGTCGATGGCGCTGGCGGGGCTGTCGGCGTGTGGCTACAAGCCGCAGGGTCCTATTATCTCGCGCCCGAAGACGCCCGAAGACCGACTGCCGGGCATCTCGCACTACTACGCGACCGCCGTGCTGACCAACGGCTACGGATTCGGCGTGCTGGGGCGCGTGTACGAGGGGCGACCCGTGAAGCTGGAGGGCAACCCCGACCACCCGACCAGCCTCGGCGCAACGGACGCCATCGTGCAGGCGCAGATTCTCGACCTCTACGACCCCGACCGTTCGCAGAATGTGCTTCGCTTCGGGCGCATCGAGACTTGGCGGGCGTTCGAGGCGGACATCCAGAACGCGCTGGCGCAGCAAGCCGCAAAAGGCGGGGCGGGCATTCGCATCCTCACAGGGCGCGTCGTCTCGCCAACGCTGGCAGCGCAAATCCGCAAGTTCCTGCAGACCTACCCGCAGGCGAAGTGGTATCAGTACGAGCCGATTAACCGCGACAATGTGTACGAGGGGGCGCGGCTGGCGTTCGGCGAGTGGCTGAACCCGATCTATCGCCTGCGCAACGCGAAGGTGGTCATCGCGTTGGACAGCGACTTCCTGTTCGGTGAGCCTGGAGCCGTGCGCTACGCCCGCGAGTTCGCCGACGGCAGGCGCGTCCGCGACGGGCAGACCGAGATGAACCGCCTCTATGTGGCGGAGCCGATGTTCACCGTCACGGGCATGACCGCCGACGAGCATCTGCCCATCCGTTCCAGCAAGATTGCCCGCCTGCTGTACGAAATCGCGAAGTTGGTGGGCGCGCCTGTGCAGGCAACGGTGGAGGGCGAGCTGACGGAGACCGAGCAGAAGTGGGCGCAGGTCGCCGCAGGCGAATTGGTCGAGCATCGCGGGCAGAGCCTCGTGATTGTGGGCGAGGCGCAGCCGCCCGCCGTCCACGCGATGGCGCACGCCATCAACGCGCACTTGGGCAACCTCGGCAAGACGGTCGTCTTCACCGCGCCGCCCGAAGAGCAGCCCGCCTTGCACCAAGAGCAGATTCGCCAACTGGCGCAAGACCTCGCCAACAACGCCGTCGAAGTGCTGATTATGCTGGGCGGCGTGAACCCCGCCTACAACGCGCCCGTGGACCTCAAGTTCGGCGAACTCATCCCGAAGGCGCCGCTGAGCGTGCATCACGGGATGTATGTGGACGAGACCGCCGCGCTGTGCGTGTGGCACCTGCCCGAAAGCCACCCGTTCGAAGCGTGGGGCGATGTGCGGGCGTTCGACGGCACGGTATCGATTCAGCAGCCGCTGATTTTCCCGCTGTACCCGAACACGCGCACGACGCTTGAGCTGATGGCGCAGCTGAACGGCGCGCCCGCCGAGACCTTCAAGCTGGTGCAAGACCACTGGAAGCAGGCGAAACTCGCACCCGAAGCGCAGTTCGACGCCGTGTGGCGCAAGGGCGTGCATGACGGCGTGCTGCCGCGCACGGCAAAGCCCGTCAAGCAGGTCGCCCTCAAGCAGACGCCGCTGGTGGTGCAGTCGCCAATTTACGAGCTTGCGCCTGTGCAGGCGGGCGTCAAGACCTACGAGGTGCGCTTCGCACCTGACCCGACCGTCTACGACGGACGCTTCGCCAACAACGCATGGCTGCAGGAGCTGCCCAAGCCCGTTACGCGCGTGTGCTGGGACAACCTCGCCTACATGAGCTTGAAGACCTTCGAAGAGCTGGGACTGCGGCGCAAGGGCACTTGGGCGTTCTTCGAGGACGCCTCGTTCGTGAAGGGCGACGCGCCGATTGTGACGCTGAGCGTGAACGGGCAGGCGATGCGCGTCGCGGCGTACCCCATCCCAGGACACGCCGACGACTGCATCACGCTGCACTTGGGCTATGGGCGCACCCGCGCAGGCGAGAAAGGGTCAGGCACAGGCTTCAACGCCTACCTGCTGCGCACGAGCGACGCGCCGTGGATCCGCACGGGCGTGGAGGTCGTGCCGCAACCCGAACGCTACCCCGTCGCCCGCACGGAGGAACACCACCTCATCGACACGCGCCAAAAGGACGGCGTCAAGCTCGACAGCACCGACCACCGCCCCGTGGTGCTTACAGGTTTGCTGGAGGAGTTCAAGAAAGACCCCGAACTCAAAGACAAGCCGCACCGCAAGGGCTACAAGTGGGAACACCCGACGATGTACCCTGAGCGGTGGCGGTACGACCAGTACGAAAACCCCGACAACTACCGCAACGCTTGGGCGATGGTGATCGACCCGACGGTCTGCACGGGCTGCAGCGCGTGCGTGACGGCGTGCCAAGCGGAGAACAACATCCCTGTGGTGGGCAAGACGGAAGTCATGCGCGGGCGCGAGATGCTGTGGCTGCGCGTCGATCGCTACTTCAAGGGCAAGGTGGAGAACCCGCGCGTGTATCAGGTACCCATCCCGTGCATGCACTGTGAGAACGCGCCGTGCGAGCTGGTGTGCCCCGTCGCAGCGACGGTGCATGACCACGAAGGCTTGAACGCGATGGTCTACAACCGCTGCGTCGGCACGCGCTACTGCTCGAACAACTGCCCCTACAAGGTGCGACGGTTCAACTTCTACCGCTACAGCTACATGAAGTCGCCCGTGCTGCACCTGCTGCAGAACCCTGATGTGACGGTGCGCGGGCGCGGCGTGATGGAGAAGTGCACCTACTGCGTGCAGCGTATCAGCAAGGCGCGCATCGCTGCCAAGCGCGAGAACCGACCCATCCGCGACGGCGAAGTGATTACGGCATGCCAGCAGGCGTGCCCGACCCAAGCGATTGTGTTCGGCAACCTGAACGACCCCAACGCACGGGTGACCCAACTGCGCAAGCAGCCGCACAACTTCTCGATTCTGGGCGAGCTGAACGCGCGCCCGCGCACAACCTACCTTGCAAAGATCGATAACCCGCATCCTGAACTGAGCGGCGTGGAGGCAGACCATGCAACAGACCATTAAGTCGCCGGAGATTAAAGAGTTCCCCCTCTTTGAGGGGCAGCAGACCTACGAGCGCATCACGGATCAGATTACCAGCATTCCGACCGATCGCCACCCGATGGCGTGGACGATTATGTTCGGGCTGGGGCTGATTGGCGCGTTCGCGCTGCTGATGGCGCTGGTGTACCTTGTGGCGGTGGGCACAGGCATCTGGGGTATCAACCAGCCCGTCGCATGGGGCTTCGCGATTATCAACTTCGTCTGGTGGATTGGTATCGGGCACGCGGGCACGCTGATTTCGGCGATTCTGCTGCTGCTGCGTCAGGCGTGGCGCATGTCGATCAACCGCTTCGCCGAGGCGATGACGATTTTCGCTGTGATGTGCGCGGGCATCTTCCCGCTGTTCCACACGGGGCGACCGTGGGTGGCGTACTGGCTGTTCCCCATCCCCAACTGGCTGGCGATGTGGCCGCAGTTCCGCAGCCCGCTGGAGTGGGATGTGTGGGCGGTGTCCACCTACTTCACGGTGTCCGTGCTGTTCTGGTACATGGGGCTGATCCCTGACTTGGCGAAGATGCGCGACCGCGCGAAGAGCCAACTCTCGCGCACGCTGAACGGAATCTTTGCGCTGGGCTGGCGCAACTCGGCGATTCACTGGATGCGCTGGGAGCAGGCGTACCTGCTGCTGGCGGGTCTCTCCACCCCGCTGGTGCTGTCGGTGCACTCCATCGTGTCGCTCGACTTCGCGATTTCCATCGTGCCGGGTTGGCATGTCACGATATTCCCGCCCTACTTCGTCGCAGGCGCGATTTTCTCAGGCTTCGCGATGGTGCTGACGCTGGTCATCCCGTTCCGAATCTTGTACCCCAAACTCAAGGACTACATCACCATGAACCACATCGACATGATGGCGAAGGTGATGCTGGCGACGGGATGGATCGTGTTCTATGGCTACCTGTGCGAGATGTTCTTCGGCTGGTACAGCGGCAACCAGTTCGAGCAGTTCCTGGTGGTGAACCGCTTCTTCGGTCCGTACTGGGCAGCGTACTGGGCGCTGATTTTCTGCAACGGGATTGTGCCGCAGCTCTTGTGGTCGCCCAAGATTCGGCAGAACCTGTTGGTGCTGTTCATCATCTCGATTATCGTGAACATCGGGATGTGGTTCGAGCGGTTCGTGATTGTGGTGATGAGCCTGCATCGCGACTTCTTCCCGTCGGCGTGGGGGATGTATACGCCAACAGGCAGCGACTGGTGGCTCTATCTCGGCACGATTGGCTTCTTCATCATGATGATGTTCCTGTTTGCGCGGTTTATTCCGATGTTGGCGGTCGCCGAGCTGAAGGAGCTGTGGTACAAGCTTTATCACGGGCATAACGGGCACGGCGGCGTGCATGCGCACGAGCCGAAGCCGACCGCGCCCGCCCCGCAAGGAGGTGGTCAGTAATGGCGCATGGGACAACGGAACCCAAGCTCTACGGCTTGATGGCGGAGTTCGAGACGCCCGACCAGCTGCTGGAGGCGGCGCGGCGCACCCGCGATGCGGGCTACAAAAAGTTCGACTGCTACACGCCGTTCCCGATTCACGGGCTGACCGCTGCGATGGGCGTCAAAGAGGCGAAGGTGCCCTGGACAGTGTTCACGATGGGGCTGCTGGGCGCGATTGGCGCGTTCAGCCTGCAGGTGTGGACAAGCATGGTGGACTACCCGCTGAATGTTGCGGGACGCGACCTGCTCAGCTGGCCCTACTTCATCCCGATCACCTTCGAGGGCATGGTACTGGCGGCGGCGTTCGGCGCGTTCTTCGGCACGCATATCTACAACCGCATGCTGACCTACTACCACCCCGTGTTCAATGTGCCGCAGTTCGCCCGCGCCAGCACGGATCGCTTCTTCGTGTGCATCGAGAGCAAAGACCCGAAGTTCAACCGCGACGAGGCGTACCGATTCCTGCAGTCGCTGAACCCGATTAGCATAAGCGAGGTGCCCGAATGAGAGCGCGTGCGTTGTGGATGGCTGGAGTGCTGGGAACCGCGCTGCTGACCCTTACGGGCTGCCGCTCCGATATGTGGGTGCAGCAGAAGGTGGAGGCGCAAGACAATAGCGAGTTCTACGCGCTGGCGGACCCTGTGAAGGGCTTCGACGGCAAGATTTACGGCGACGGCTCGCGCCCGATGCCGCCCAACACCATCGCGCGCGGCAGACTCATCGACCCCACCGACCCGTTCGTGACGGGCAAGGACGCGCAGGGCAACCTGCTGACCAAGCTGCCGCCGCAGGTCAAACTCACGCGCGAGTTCCTGAACAAGGGGCAGGAGAAATACAATGTGTTCTGTGCGCAGTGCCATGGGCGCGCGGGCGACGGGATGGGTATGATTGCCCTGCGTGGGCAGTGGCCCCGCCCTGTGCCGTCGCTCGTGCGCGAGCAACTGCTCACCCAGCCGATTGGCTACTTCTTCACTTCGGGCAAGTACGGCTTCGGCATCATGTACGGCTACGGCACGCGCATGACCGACGAGGAACTCTGGGCGGTCGCAGCGTATGTGCGCGTGCTGCAGCTGAGCCAGAACGCGCCGCTGAAAGACCTCGCGCCCGAAGACATCGACAAGCTGGCGCAGGCGCAACAGGCGCGCCGACGCAGCCAACCGAACACGATTGCGCAGGAGAATTGACGATGGCAACGACCACCACCGCACTCTCGGAACAGGAAGTACGCGCCCGCATTCAGCGGGGACGCCCGCTCGCGTTGGGGCTGGGCGCGCTGGGGCTGGCTGTGTGGGCGTCGGGGCTGGCGACCAACCCGAAACTCGCCCTGCAGGGCTACCACATGGCGTTCTTCTACTGGATGGGACTGTCGCTGGGCTGTCTGGGCTTCGCGCTGCTGCTGCACACCGTGCGCGGACGCTGGGGCTTGCCGCTGATTCGCATCTTCGAGTCGGGCGCGCTGCTGATTGCCCCGCTGATGGCAGTTGCCTTCCTGCCCATCCTGTACGATGTGTTCGTCACGCACTCCATCTTTGAGTGGACGCACAAGGAAGTGGTCGCCGCCGACCCTGTGTTGCAAGCGAAACGCCCGTGGCTCAACGAGACGCGATTCGCCATCGGCGCGCTGGTCTACTTCGCCGTGTTCGCCTTCTTCGCCTACCGCCTGTGGAACGGCTCGAAGCAGGAGGACGAGGCGGGCGACCCGATCAAAGCGGAGTTCCTGTCGCGCCAACGCTCGGGTCACGCCGCGTTCGGCATCGTGGTCTTTATGCTGCTGTTCACGCTGGCGATGGTGGACTGGGGGCAGTCGCTGATGCCGCACTGGTTCTCCACGATGTACGCGGTGATTATGATTGCGGGCTTCGGGCTGAACGCGCTTGCGCTCGCGCTTTATATGGTGCTGTCGTGGCGCGACCTGCCGCTCTATAAGCCAATCGTGTACCACGAGGGCTACGAGGGCTACCGCCGCGACTGGGGCAACTTCATGTTCACCCTGTGCGTGTTCTGGTCGTATGTGTCGCTCTCGCAGCTACTGATTACCTATTCGGGCAACCTCTACGAGTTCACGCAGTTCTATCTGCGGCGCAACACGGGCGGCTGGGAGTATATCGCCTACATCATCCCTGTGTTCCACTTCTTTGTGCCGTTTTTCTGGTTCCTTGCGCCGCGCACGAAGTGGATCCCCAAGCAGCTGCTGGTCGGTGTGATGATTGTGCTGGCGATTCGCGTCGTAGAGATTTTCTGGCAGATCAAGCCGATGTGGTCGGAGACGCTGAGCATCAGCCTGTACGATGTGGCGGCGTTCGTGGGGCTGGGCGGGATTTGGCTGTATATGATGCTGGGCAACCTGCTGAAACGACCGCTAGTGCCCAAAAACGAGCCGCGCCTGCTGGAAACCGCGCACTGAGGAGGCGAGAACGATGGCAGATATTCTGAAACCCGTAGACCCTGAAGAGCTGAAGCTGATTGAGCAGGAGCCGTATGAGCAGCGCGACCTGTCGGTCAGGCGCGCCGTGCAGTTCCTGGTGGTCATCTTCTTCACGATTATCGGCTCGCTGATTATCTCGTACTTCGTGTTTTTGTGGGTGCTGCCGAACCAGCGCGCTGATTTGCCGTCGGTGCGCCAAGAGGCGCTCCAGCGCCAACTGCCCCCTGAACCGCGCGTGCAGGGCTTCCCGATGCGCGACTGGGAGAAGTTTATCGCCGAAGAGACCCGCAAAACCACCACCTACGAACTCCTCGACGAGACGACAGGCAAAGCGCGTATTCCTGTGGAGCGCGCGAAGGAACTGATTCTGCAGCGCGGGCTGTAATATACTGTAGGAGACTATCGCTATGCGCTATGAATACGGACTATGGAACGGATTAGAGGGCTGGCGTGTGGGCGCGGTCGCCGCGCTAACGCTGGCGAGCCTTGCTACGCTATCGGCGCAGCTCTATAGCAGACCCAGCGGCGAAATCGGCGAAACCGCCGCCCGCAAGGAGTACGAAGCCATCACCAGTCAGGTCGGCATCGAGCAGAATCTGGGAACCCAACTGCCGCTGGAGCTGACCTTCAAAGACGAGACGGGCAAAACCGTGCGCCTTGGCGACTACTTCGGCAAGCGACCCGTGATTTTGGTAATGGCGTACTACGAGTGCCCTATGCTCTGCACGGTCGTGCTGAACGAGCTGACCCGCGCGATGAACGGCTTAGACCTACGCATCGGCAAGGACTTCGAGGTCGTGACGGTCAGCATCTCGCCGACCGAGACGCCCGAACTCGCCGCCAAGAAGAAGGCGAACTATGTGAAGTCCTACAACTACGAGGGCGCAGACAAGGGCTGGCACTTCCTGGTGGGCGAGGAGAAGAACATCAAGCAGCTGGCAGACGCCGTCGGGTTCAAGTATGTGTACGACCCGAAGACGAAGCAGTACGCGCACAGCGCTGGGATTATGATTGCCACGCCCGACGGCAAGCTCTCGCGCTACCTGATTGGCGTGGACTTCGCGCCGCGCGATTTGAAGTTCGCGCTCGCCGAATCGTCGCAGGGCAAAATCGGCAACCCCGTGCTGAGCGCGGTGCTATATTGCTTCCAGTACGACCCGTCCACAGGACGCTACGGGCTGGTCGTGCTGCGCGTCATCCAACTGGCGGGTATCATTACCGTGCTGAGTCTGGCGACCCTGATCGGCGGCGCGATTCTATTGGAGCGCCGTCGTAGACCGAAAATCGACAATACAAGTGAGGTGAACGAGTAATGTGGAACTTCCCATTAGTGCCGCCAACCGCTTCGGAGGAGGGCGTCGGCATCTCCATCCTCTACTGGGTAATTACGGGCTTGGCGGTCATTTTCGGCTCTATCGTGCTGTTTGGGGTCATCTACCTCGCTGTTCGTTACCGTGCGGACAACAACGCGGTAGATCGCTCCAACGCCGTCGATAGCGACCTGCGCGTGGAGCTGGCGTGGACGCTGGTGCCGCTGGTGCTGGCGCTGATTATGTTCGGCTGGGCAGCGAAACTCTACGCCGACATCTACGCCCCGCGCGAGGGCTACTACGAGGTGTTCGTGATTGGCAAGCAGTGGATGTGGCACTGCCAGCACCCCAACGGCGTGCGCGAGAATAATGTGCTGACGCTGCCTGCGGGACGCTTGGTCAAAGCGACCATCATCTCGCAAGATGTGCTGCACGCCTTCTCCATTCCTGCCTTCCGCGTCAAGCGCGACGCTGTACCCGGACGCTACAACGCGATGTATTTCACGCCCACCAAGCCTGGCGAGTACCACCTGTTCTGCACGGAATACTGCGGCACGAAGCACTCCGAGATGATCGGCAAGGTCATCGTGCTGCCTGAGAAGGAGTTCCAGGCGTGGCTGGAGAAGGGCGGTCAGGGGCTGGCGACAGCGACCACCTCGATGGGCGGCGGCGCGGCGGCGGGCGGCGGGACACTCACCCTCGCACAGCAGGGCGAGCAGACCTTCAAAGCGCTCGGCTGCAACGCCTGCCACATGAACCCCAACTCCGCCGTCAAAGTGCCCGACATCACCAAAACTTGGGGCAGCGACATCATGCTGGAAGACGGGCGCGTTGTCAAGGGTGACGAAGCGTACATCCGCGAGTCGATTCTCAACCCTGGCGCGAAGATTCACAAGGGCTACCAGAACCTGATGCCCCCCTATCAGGGTCAGGTCTCCGAAGAGCAACTGGTGCAACTGATTGCCTATATCCAATCGCTGGCAGACTCCAGCACAGGAGGTAACTAACTATGGCAACCGCAACTTATACTGGCACTGAGAAGCCGAACTATCTGAACTGGAAAACGACCGTTGCGTCGTGGTTATTGACTTACGACCACAAGCGCATCGCGATTCTGTATCTTGTCTCGATCAGCATCTTTTTCCTGCTGGGCGGGCTGGCAGCCGCGTTCATCCGCCTGGATCTGGCGACGCCGAAGGGCGACCTACTCACCTCCGACATCTACAACAAGATGTTCACTACGCACGGGGTGATTATGATTTTCCTGTTCCTCATCCCGTCGATCCCTGCGGTGTTCGGCAACTTCCTGCTGCCGCTGATGATTGGCGCGCGCGATGTGGCGTTCCCGCGCTTGAACCTGCTGAGCTGGTACTTCTTCATGGCGGGCGCGCTGCTGGTGCTGATTGCGCTGTTCCGCGGCGGCATCGACACGGGCTGGACTTTCTACACGCCCTACAGCAGCTCGTTCGCCAAAGGCGAGGTGAGCTTGGCGATTGTCGGCGTGTTTCTGGCGGGCTTCGCGTCGATCTTCACGGGGATTAACTTCCTCGTGACGATTCACAAGATGCGCGCGCCGGGCATGACTTGGTTCCGCCTGCCGCTGTTCGTGTGGGCGATGTACGCCACCAGCCTGATTCAGGTGCTGGGCACGCCTGTGGTGGCGATTACGCTGCTGCTGGTTGCCGTGGAGCGCACCTTCCGCATCGGGATTTTCGACCCGAACTTGGGCGGCGATCCGATTCTGTATCAGCACCTGTTCTGGTTCTACTCGCACCCCGCGGTCTACATCATGATTCTGCCCGCGATGGGCGTGATTAGCGAGGTGCTGTCGGCGTTCAGCAAGCGGCGCGTGTTCGGCTACCACTTCGTCGCGTTCTCCAGCTTGGCGATTGCCATCATCGGCTTCCTCGTGTGGGGGCACCACATGTTTAGCACGGGGCAGTCGATGTACGCGGGCATCGTCTTCTCGTTCCTGACCTGGATTGTGGCGATTCCGTCGGCGATCAAGATTTTCAACTGGATGGCGACGATATGGAAAGGGCGCGTCCACTGGGATACGCCGATGCTGTACGCGCTCGGCTTTATGGGGTTGTTCGTCATCGGCGGCTTGACAGGCTTGCACTTGGCGGCGATGGCGACGAATGTGCACCTGACCGACACCTACTTCATTGTGGCGCACTTCCACTATGTGATGGTGGGCGGCGCGATTATGGGCTACCTCGCGGCGCTGCACTTCTGGTGGCCGAAGATGACGGGGCGCATGTACCCCGAAGGCTGGGGCAAGCTGGCGGCGATGCTTGTATTCGTCGGGTTCAACCTGACCTTCTTCCCACAGTTCATTCTGGGCTACATGGGCATGCCGCGCCGCTACCACAGCTACCCTGAAGAGTGGGCGGTGCTGAATGTGCTGTCCACCGCAGGCTCGTCGGTGCTGGGCTTCGGCTACCTGCTGCCCGTGATTTACCTCACATGGTCGCTCAAGTACGGCAAGGTGGTCACGGAGCGAAACCCGTGGGGCGCGCGCGGGCTGGAGTGGGAGCTGGTTGACCCCGTGCCCGACCCGCACAACTTCGAGCGTATCCCCATCGTCACGCGCCCTGCCTACGACTACGCGCACCCTGAGGAGCCGACGGGCTTCGTGCCCAAGCCGCGCCCGGTGGTCGTCGGCGGCAAGGACGGCTAACGCAACACTGCGGGGCGCGCAGCATACCCCTGCGCGCCCCCATCAGGTACACTACCAAAGGCGGAGGAGGCTAACCGACTGTGAGCGTGAAGGAACTGGAGAAAACCGCTACGCTGGAACACGCGGGCGACGGACAGCATCACGGCGACGGCATCTTAGGCGAGCAGTTTGAAACCCTGGAACAGCAGAACACATCCTACCTGATCGGGATGTGGGCGTTTATCGTCCAAGAAGTGCTGTTCTTCGGCGCGATTTTCGCCGCGTATGCGATTTACCGCTTCAAATATGTAACGGAGTTCACCCTCGCGCACCACGAACTCAGTGTGCCGTTTGGCACGCTGAACACCTTCGTGCTGCTGTTCAGTAGTTATACGATGGCGCGCGCCGTCCGCGCCGCGATGCAAAACCGACATAAAAAGCAAGCGTTTTATCTCTTCCTGACTTTTCTGTTCGCTGGCGTGTTTATGGTAAACAAATATTTCGAATACAGCGCGAAGTTCGAGCATCATCTGTTCCCTGGCGGCGACTACGACGCGCACAAGGTGGTCAAGCACGCGAAGGAGAAGGGCGAGCTGCGCGTGGTGGAAGAGAACGGGCGCGAATTCTATGAGCTGGGCAAGACGCGCGACGGGCAGTTCACCGCCTTCACGAAGGTCACCCCCGAAGAGTTCGAGCAGCGCACGCGCCTGTTTTTCGGCTTCTACTTCGTGATGACGGGGCTGCACGGCTTGCATGTGTTGATTGGAATGATTATTATCGGCATCCTCATCGGACGCGCATGGATTGACCACCTCAAGAACAAGCCTATCGCCGACTTCATGCCTGTGGAGATGACGGGACTCTACTGGCACTTGGTGGACATCGTGTGGATTTTCCTGTTCCCGCTGTTGTATCTCATCGGGAGGTAAGGTATGGCAGGGCATAGCGAGTCGCATGTGCATCCCGTGTCGCTGTATACGCGCACGCTGTGGTGGCTGATGGCATTATTGGTGCTGACCGTTGCTGCGGGGTTTATCCCGAATGTGCCGAACTGGCTCGGCGTGGTGATTGCGCTCACGATTGCCGTCTGGAAGGCGACGATTGTGATTATGAACTTTATGCATGTACGTTTCAGCGGCAAGTTAGCGTGGCTGTTTGCGGGCGCGGGCTTCTTCTGGCTGCTGATTATGCTGGCGTTTGCCTTCGCCGACTATGTGAGCCGCCCGTGGGAGCCGTTCCACGGCTGGCCGGAGTAATACCAATCGTGCGGGCAAAGTTCATTATTTGCCCCCCTCCTTTAGGTTCCCCCCGCTTCGCGAGGGGAACCCGAGAGGCGCGCCTACTCGGTTCCCCCTGCGTGCAGGGGGAACCTTAAGGAGGGGGTTCTCTTTTATCCGTACTTTTGTAAACTCTGGCTCAGCGATTGGTATAACTATTAGCATAGTACCCCGTTCGAGAGAGATACCGTTTCCACAGTTGGTAGATGGGTTCGGGAAGACGCAACTCATCGATGAGTGTCGCCAGCTCTGCCTTGTCCAGCTGGCGCACATCCTGCTCGCGTCCATACAGCAGCACTTGTTGGATGTACCAGCGGCGCTGGAACGGGTCGCTCAGATCGACCTCGTTCGTACTCCAGACGATGTAGCGCGGCGGTCGAGCCTTCACGACTCATAGAGTACCTCAAAACGCTTCCACGAGTGAAAGATAGGCTGGGGGTGGGAGCGAGAAAAACAGGTACAATTCCCGCCGATGAGCGCGGCGATTATCAATCTGGCGTACCTGCTGGCGGTTGCGCTGTTTGTGTTGGGGCTAAAGGGGCTGTCGCACCCGCGCACGGCAGTACGAGGGAACCGTTTAGGCGCGACGGGCATGCTCATCGCGATTATCGCCACCCTGCTGGATCGCCAAATCCTCAGCTACGAGTGGATACTGGTCGGGCTGGTGGTGGGCGCGTTGGTGGGGTCGGTGATGGCGTTGCGCGTGCCGATGACCGCGATGCCGCAGATGGTGGCGGTGCTGAACGGTTTCGGCGGGGCGGCGTCCGCGCTGGTGGCAGGCGCGAGCGTGGTGGAGAGCGCGCTGCCCGACGCGCAACTCGGCGTGCCGCTGGCGCAACTGACCGCCGCTGCGAGTGCGTCGGGCATCATCGGCGCGGTGACCTTTTGGGGCAGCCTCGTCGCCTTCGCGAAACTGCAGGGCATCGTCGGCGACAACCCGCTGCAGGCGCCGTTCCTGCACTACATCAACGGCGCGCTGCTGCTGGTGGCAATCGCGCTGGGTGTGATGCTGACGCTGAACCCGACGACGCTTGGCTACTACTGGGCGTTGTTGGTGGTCGCCTCCGTCGTGGGGCTGCTGCTGGTCATCCCGATTGGCGGCGCGGATATGCCCGTGGTAATTGCGCTGCTGAACTCCTATTCGGGGCTGGCGGCGACGGCGACGGGGTTCGTGCTGAACAACAACGCGCTCATCATCACGGGCTCGCTGGTCGGCGCGTCGGGGATTATTCTCACGACGATTATGTGCCGCGCGATGAACCGCTCGCTGCGCAATGTGCTGTTTGGGGTGTGGGTTCCCGCCGAGGCGGGTCCGAAAGCGGAGGATGTGTACGGCGGGCGCGTCAAGGCGACCTCGCCCGACGAGGTGGCGATGCTGTTGGAGGGCGCACGCACCGTCGTGATTGTGCCCGGCTACGGCATGGCGGTCTCGCAAGCGCAGCACGCCGTGCGCGACCTGATGCAGATTCTGGAGCAGAGCGGCGCGCAGGTGCTGTTCGCCATTCACCCCGTCGCGGGGCGAATGCCAGGGCACATGAATGTGCTGCTGGCGGAAGCCGATGTGTCCTACGACCGCCTCAAGGAGATGGACGACATCAACCCGCAGTTCGAGCAAGTGGATGTGGCGATTGTGATTGGCGCGAACGATGTGGTGAACCCGCTGGCACGCACCGACCCGAACAGCCCGATTGCGGGCATGCCGATACTGGATGTGGACAAGGCGCGCAGCGTGGTGGTCATCAAGCGCAGTTTGAGCCCTGGCTTTGCGGGCATCCCGAACCCGCTGTTTGCGGCGGACAATACGCTAATGCTGTTTGCCGACGCGCGAGACGGCGTGCAGCAGATTATCGGCGCGCTGAAGGGCAAGTAGCCCTACGCCGACTCGCGCTTGACCAAGCGCGCGGGCGCAATCTGCCGCTTCGGGCTTGGTTCGCGCCCCTCAATCAGCCCAACCAGCATCTCGGTCGCCTTGCGCGCCAGTGTGGGGATTTCCACCGCTATGGAGGTCAGGCGCGGCTCGACATACTCGCACAGCGGGCTGTCGTTGAAGCCGACGACAGCGATGTCGTCGGGCACGCGGCAGCCCTGCTGTTTCGCCGTGCGCATCGCAGCGATAGCGAGCATGTCGTCCAGCGCGACGATGGCGTCTGGCGGCGGCGACTGGCTCAGCAACTCCGTCGTCGCGCTGGCTGCGCTGCGGGCGTTGAAGTCGGCGAACACCACGCGGTGGGGGTCATAGCCGACGCCGTGCGCCTCCAGCGCGGCTTTGTAGCCCTGCAAGCGGTCGCGCGTCACGGTTAGCCCTGCGGGTCCGCCCAGATACGCCACCCGCCGACGCCCTGTGCGCAGCAGGTAGTCGGTCGCCATATACGCCGCGCCGATGTTGTCGTTGTCTACGGTGCAAACAGCATCCTCAGGCTCGTACCGCCCAATCAGTACGAACGGGAACCCCTCGTTACTGAGTCGCTCGATACGCCTGTCCTGCGTTTCCGACTCCACCAGGATTAGCCCGTCCACGCGGCGGGTGCGCAACAACTCTTCGTAGATAGCGCGCTGGGAGCGAGCCGTGCGCGCGGTATCCACACACAAGTGATAATCGTATCTGCCTGCCTGCGCAACAATCATAGCAATCAGCGCGCTAAAGAACGGGTCGCCCGCCAGCGCGTCGGGGTCGCGGTGGATGACCAATCCCAGCAGGCGCGTGCGTTGCGAGCGGAGCGACTGCGCCCGCGCGTCGGGCACATACCCCAGTTGCTGCACAACTGCCAGCACACGCTCGCGCATCTCCGCGTTCACTTGCGGGTCGCCTTTCAGCACGCGCGAGACCGTCGCCTGCGACACGCCCGCTAACTTCGCAATCTCTGCCTGTTTCAGGTCTGCCATCCGCTCCCTCAGAATACGATTTCTATTATACCACAGGTGCGCGGGTGAAAAGCCCCAAAACTGTGGCATAATTGCCATACAGGCGAAACTCGCCTGCGCCTGCGTGCGTAGAATACGATACCAGCGACGCACAACTGTCGAAACGACTGGAGACCGACGATGCAGACGACGCCGATGCAGACGACGAGTGAACGCGCAACCCGTGTCGCCGAGTTATTGATGTGCGCGCCCAGCGCGTACGACCTTGTGTACGAAATCAACGCCTGGATGCACCTGAGCGACAAGCCCGACAAGTCGCTTGCATGGAAGCAGTGGGAGCAACTCTACCAGACGCTGACCGAGCGGGTGGGCGTCCCCGTGCGCCTGATTGAGCAGGCGTCCGAAGCGCCCGATATGGTCTTCACGGCGAACGCGGGGCTGCCCCTGCCAGGCAAGCAAATCGTGCTGTCGCGCTTCCGCCACCCCGAACGGCAGGTGGAAGAGCCGTACTTCGAGCACTGGTTCCGCGAGCAGGGCTACACGATTCACTACATGCCTCCCAACTGCGCCTTCGAGGGCGAGGGCGATGCCTTCCTGATCGACGACCTCATCGTGGCGGGCTACCTGAAGCGCACCGACATCTGCGCCCACCGCTATCTGAGCCAACTCACGGGCAAGCAGGTGCTGAGCCTTGAGTTGGTGGATGACCGCTGGTACCACTTGGACACCTGCTTTTTGCCGCTGGGCGGGCGGCTGGTCGCCTACTACCCCGAAGCGTTCGACTGGTACGCGCGGCGCGTCATCGAACAGCACTTCGAGACCATTCCCGTTAGCCCCGAAGAGGCGATGCGCTTCGCTTGCAACTCGGTGGTCATCGGCAAGCAGGTGGTGATGCCGTCGGGCTGCCCCATCCTGCGCTTTTATCTGGAAGAGCGCGGCTACACGGTGTACGAAACGCCGATGAGCGAGTTCATCAAATCGGGTGGGGCGTGCAAGTGCCTCGTACTGTACCTGTTGGAGCCTTAGTTCCCCAAATCGGATGGCGGTTTCATCCTGCCCAGTAGCCCCATCAGCGCAATGACGGTGAGCAGGTAGGGCAGCATCAGCAGCAGGTCGGTCGGGAGTTGCACGCCGAGTATGGGTTGCCCCTGCAGGCGCATCTGCAGCGCCTCGAAGAAGCCGAAGCCGAGCGCCGCGCCCGCCGCGCCCAGCGGATGCCACCTGCCGAAAATCAACGCCGCCAGCGCAATAAACCCGCGCCCCGCACTCATGTTCTCGCGGAACTGACCCGTCGCCGCCAGCACCAGAAACGCGCCCGCCAGCCCCGCCAGCGCGCCCGACAACAGCACGCCCAGATACCGCATCCGCTTCACGGGCACGCCCATCATCCGCGCCTTCTGCGAATCGTTGCCCACTGCGTACACGCGCAGCCCCCAGCGCGTGCGCGTCAAAAGCGCCAGCAGCACGAACGGCAACGCCAGCGCAAACAGCGTCAGCCAACTCTGGTCTTGCAGCAGCACATTCAGCAGCGGCAGGTTCTCCAGCCCGCCGAGCGACACCGCCCCGAAAGTCGGCACCACAGACGACTCGCCTGCCTCCTCGCGCGGCACAATCAGCTGCCGAAACAGATAGGTGCTTAGCCCCAGCGCGAGCAGGTTAATCGCCACGCCGCTGACGATGTGGTCGGTGCGCAACTCTTGCGTGGCGACGGCGTGAATCAGCGCAAGCGCCAGCCCCACCACGACGGCTGCTGCCAGCCCGACCCACAGCGAGCCACTGAGCAGCGCGCCCAGCGCAGCAGCGAACGCGCCCATCAGAATCTTGCCCTCCAACCCGATGTTGACCACGCCGACCCGTTCACTGAGCAGCCCGCCCAGCGCCGCCAAAATCAACGGCGTCGCCTGTCGAATCGCCGTGCCGAACAGTTCCGCGTCCAGTATCCCGCCCATCGTTAGCCCTCGATGCGCCGTTTGCGCAGGTAGACCGCCGCGACATACAGGATCAGCACCGCCTGCACGACGACGGCAATCTCTTTGGGTGCGCCCGTTTCGGCGTGCAGGTGGTACGCCCCGCTGCGCAGCGCACTCATCAGGTACGCCGAGACCAGCGTCAGCGCGGGGTGATTGCCCGCCAACAGCGCGACGGCAATCCCGTCGAACCCGTACTCGGCGGGGAAGCCCTCGAAGAAGCGGTATTGCACGCCGCACACCTCAATCGCGCCTGCCAGCCCCGCCAGCGCGCCCGACAGCAGCATCGCCTCCGTCATGCGTCGCGCGGTGGGCGCGCCTGCCGCGTCGGCGGCGTCGCGGTTCGCGCCCGTCGCCCGCGTCTCGTAGCCCCACACCGTGCGATAAAGTGCCAGCCATAGCCCCAGCGCGACCAGCACGGCAATCGCCAGCCCCCAACTCGCCTGCAGGAACGCCTCGTGCAGCATCGGGAGCCGCGCGACTTCCGCAATCGGCGCGGTCTGCGGCGCGTCCCCCGAAGGGTCTTTCAGCCGTTCCGTCACCAGCCAGTGCGTCAGGTACAGCGCGATATAGTTGAACATGATGGTGGAGATGACCTCATGTGCGCCGCGCCGTACCTTGAGCCACGCAGGTGGGAACGCCCACAGCGCGCCTGCGAGTGCGCCCGCCGCGAGCGCAAGCGGCAGGTGCACCGGCGTGGGGATGCCCGTCTGCGTGCCAACCCATGCCGCCGCCAGCGCGCCCACCAGCAACTGACCCGCCGCACCGATGTTGAACAGACCCGCCTGCAGTGCAACCGCCACCGCCAGCCCCGTCAGCACCAGCAGCGTCAGATCGTGCAGCACGGCGTCCCAGGCGTCCAGCGGACCGAACGCCTCGCCGCGCGGGTAGCCCGTCGCGCCCTGCAGGATGATCTGGAAACTCTCGCCGAGCGGCTTGCCCGCCGCCAGCACCAGCGCGCTCAGCACCGCCAGCACCATCAACGCGCCCAGCAGCGCAGGCGCAACTCGCGTCCGAAGCATCGCCCCCATAGGTTCGCCCGCAAGTCGCCGATTCCTGTAGGGCGGGTATACTTCACGCGATGGCAAGCCAGCTGGAACGGCGCACTCCAACCCCAACCGAGCGACTGCGCTTCACGCCCGAGATGTTCCATCGCCTCGGCGCGTTGGGCGTGCTGGATGACGCCACACGCTACGAACTCATCGAAGGAGATATCTACGCCATGCCTCCCGAAGGTCCCGAACACGCTACCGTGCGCACGCGCCTGATGTATCGGATGCTGACGCTGCCTGCTGGCGAGTGGCATCTGCGCGTGGAGGCGCCGCTGCGACTGGGCGCGAGCGAACTGGTTCCCGACCTTGCCGTCGTGTCAGGGCGCGTGGAAGACTACGCTACGCAGCACCCGACATCCGCGCTGCTGGTGATTGAGGTTGCCGCGTCCGCGCCGCAACGCGACCGCGAGTTGAAACTGGGCGTCTACGCGCGGGCGGGCGTCCCCGAATGCTGGCTGGTGAACCTGCTTGAAGGGTGCGTCGAGGTCTATCGCGAGCCTGCGGGCGACGCCTACAAGTTGGTGCGCCGCTACACGCCCGACGAAGCGATTGCGCCGCTGTTTGCGCCAGAGTGGGCTGCGCATGTGGGCGAGTTGCTGAGCACTCAAACCTGAGACGGCAGGAATCATATCGCGTAAGGCGTATCTTCCCCACTGGAGGACGCCGATGGTCGCTAGGGTGAGTATACAGAACGGTTTGCGCAACCGCTGCGCGTGCGGGGGGGACAGTATGACGCCTACCCACGAAGACCCGCCCGACGCCCTGCCGCCCGAACTGCAACGCGCCGCGCTTCGCGCAGTGCAGCGAACCGACCGCCTAACGCCGCCCCCCAACTACGACCCCGCCTACTGGCGCGAGGAACGCACCGCAATCGCCCACATCGCCGCCTGGCAAGCCGCGCACGAGTACCAGCCCGACCGAGGCGTGTCGCTGCCGACCTATGCAACCCTGCGCGCCGAGTGGGCGATATTAGACGAGTGGAAGCGTCTGCAGCGGGCGGGATGGTGTCTTGCGTCGTTGCCTGTGGACGAGGAGACGGGGGAAGTGCTTGAGGTTGTTGACCCTGATGCGCAGGCGTTGGTGGAGGCGCACGCGCTGTGTGCGCAGGTGCGTGCGGCGGTAGCGGCGTTGCCTGCGGCGGAGCGTCGTGTGGTGGCGCTGCGCTTTGGGGCGGGGTTGAGCGAGCGTGCGATAGCGGGTGTGTTGGGTGTGAGCAAGTCGTGGGTGCATCGTCGGTTGCAGTCGGCGTTGGCGCGGTTGCGGGCGGATTTGGGGGTAAACACGAAAAATAGGGGCGCATGGGCGGACCATTTGGCGGAAATCGGCTATTAATAGTATGGAGGTCAACAATGTGGGTCTACAGTCGGATTGGTCGGTTATTTATTACTGTGGTTAGTAGTTTACTG
>JAIMAN010000115.1 GCA_023511915.1 Armatimonadota bacterium | reverse complement strand
TTGTCGTTCTGGTTCAGCAAGCTGTAGACCAGCCCGAGGCTCAGGTGTGCGGGCGCGAAGTTCGGCTGTTTGTGCACAACGTCGCGAAAAAGCGGCTCCGCCTCGCGCAGTTTGCCTTGCGCCGCCAAGCGCGTCGCCCGCTCGAACCGCTCTTGTAGGGTCTTCGGTAATGTCGCTTGCGCCCCGCCGAGCGCAATCAGTAGCCCCAATCCAAGCAATACCCCTGCGCGCACTCGCATCACGCAGGGGAGTATACCCTACACCACGAGGTCGGCGGGGTCTGCCTGCACGGCGACGCCCGTCAGCGGGTCGTAAGTTCCCGTGTAGAGCGCGACGCCCAAGTCGGGGGCGTCTTGGATTAGCCCCTGCTGCCGCAGCGCGTTCACCTCGCGTCGGTAGAGGCTCACCGTGTGGGCGTGCAGTTGCTGTCGCCAGCGTTGGGGCGGCACGCTCCCTGCCTGCACGATGGCGCGCCCCTGCTGCAGCAGCGCGTTTACTGCGCTTGGGTCATAGTTCACTATGACCACGGGGCAGGTGTCGTCCCGTATCAGGCGGTACTTTTGCGCGACAGTCTCGAACTGGAAGCCCTGCCGCGCCCGCTGGATGCCTTCGCGGTCGAGCGACACATTCGCGTAGAGCCGCTGGAAGTAGTCGTGATAGGCGCCTGGGTCATGCAGGTCGGCGTTCGGCTGCTGCAGAGTGATTCGCGCCTCGTCTGTGCCCGTGCGGTAGGCGCCACGCGGGCTGCTGCCCTGCGCCAGTTCGAACACGATCACCTCGCCGCGCGCGAGCCGTCCCTCGCGATTGCACCGCCCCGCCGCTTGCACAATCCGATCCAGCGGTCCGACGGCGCGCATCACGACGGGGAAGTCCAAGTCCACCCCCGCCTCCACCACCTGCGTGGCGACCAGTCGGCACGGCTCGCCATGCTCCAGCCGCCGCTTGACCTCCGCCAGCACGGCTCGCCGATGCGCTGGGCACAGCAGCGTGGAGAGGTGGAAGACGCTTAAATTCGGGTGTCGCTGCCGCAGCGCGTCTATCGTCGCCAGCGCGTCTTTGCGCGTGTTCAGCACGACCATGACCTGTTCCCGCGCGGCGATTTCGTCCGCCAGCCAGTCGTAATCGCGCGGCGTGAGGTCTACGTGGTAGTTCACGCGCCTAAGCGTCTGGAAGTGCTGCGCGGGATTGGCGACTACCTGCATTGGCGATTTCGTGAAGGCGACCCGTTGCAGTGCGGGCTGCGTCGCCGTGCTGAGCAGCACCGTCGCGCCGTAGTCGTCGATGAGCTGCTGCAAGGCATGCACCGTCGGCGCCAGCAGCTCGACAGGCAGTGTCTGCACCTCGTCCAGCACAATCACGCTGCGTGCCAGCCGATGCACTTTGCGACAGCGCGACGGCAGGTTCGAAAACAGGCTCTCGAACAACTGCACGAAGGTGGTCACAATCAGCGGGGCGTCCCAGTTCTCGCTCAGCAGGCGATGTCGCTCCAGCGCGGTCTCGCTTAGGTCGTCCACCTCCAGCGCGCTGTGATGCTCCAGCACGACAGCGTTGCCCAGAATCGTGCGGTACACATCGGCGGTCTGATCGATGATGCTGGTGTAGGGTAGCGCGACGATGACCCGCTCCAGATTGTTGGTGAGCGCGTGCTGCAAGGCGAAGGCGAGCAGGGCGCGTGTTTTGCCTGCCCCTGTCGGCGCGGTGAGCGCGTACAGCCCAGGCTTGCCCGACGCTGCCCGTAGCGCGTCTTCGTAGACCGCCCGACGCACGGCGTTCACAGGCGTTTGCGGCGCACTGGCGAGCAGGGTGTTCTGGTTCTGCTCGAACCGTTGCCACAGCGCGTGTAGGTTGAACCCCTGCGGGCGTTGCGCTGCGCGTTGCGGGTCGAAATGCGCCTCCGTGTCCAGAAAGTCGGCGTCCACCAAGCACGAAAAGAGCATCCGAATCAGCATTTCCGCCTGCAACGGGTCGTTCTGCTTCAGCCAGTGGGGGAACTGAACCTGCGTGGGCGCGAGCGCGGGCATCGCCGTCAGCGCGGGCTGCTCGGCTTGGTTCATATCGGCGACTTGTTGCAGGCGCGCCTGCAGGTCGGACTTGTCGGGCATCCCTGCGTGGTGTCCCATAATGGGAAAGGCGAGCGGCGCGCAGTGACGCTTGGCGTAGGCTGCTCCGTAGCGGGCGTGCGGGTGCAGCGGCAGGCGTTTGCCTTGCGCACACGCCTGCAGATACGCCTGAAACTGCGGGTGGAACTTGCCCATGTCGTGCCACAACCCCACGTAGTACGCCAGATCGCCCGCGCCGAACCGATCGGCGAACGCGCGCGCACGCTCCGCCGTCGCCTCCAGATGCGCCTGCAACCCGTGCCACTGACCCGCGCTGTTTGGGGTATGAGCATAGGGCATACAGTAATTGTACCCCACCCGCCCGTGGGGGCGGGTGCAACGCTCGAGCGACGGACGGTACTCGTACCGCTCCGAGAAGAGTACCGTCCGCCACCAGACACGACGCTTACGATTCGTCATCCTCGATAGACCGATTCGCATGTCCCGCTCCATGATGTTTGTACGCGGCGGCGAACAGCGCGTCTGTGCGTCGCACCATTGAGAGGTCGTCGGGTTTGACGCTGTTGCGCACCTCGTCGGCGAGCACATCGATGAGACCGACCAGTATCAGCCAGCTTCTCAAGGACGGGTCGCCCTGATACGACTCTGCCAGATTCAGCAGGTGCTTGAGGAGCGCGCGTGGCTCCGCGTCGCCCCATCGCGCCATTGCGCATGCCTCGCCGACATCGGGCAGGCGATCCAGCAGCGTGTCGATGTCGTTCGTCTCCAGTATCTCTTGCACTATCGGCGGTTGTCTCATTCCAGCCTCCTGCGTTTCAATCTTCACCCGCCCGTGGGGGCGGGTGCAACGCGTGCGGATTATACCCAATCGCGTGGTGGTGTGGTGGTTTCAATCCTCACCCGCCCGTGGGGGCGGGTGCAACGGTTGTATCG
>JAIMAN010000045.1 GCA_023511915.1 Armatimonadota bacterium | reverse complement strand
GTTTGCAAGACTGCGCTGCTTGGTTCCGACGCGCGGTCGTATCGCCCGCCCGTAAACACCCCGCAGACTGTGACGCAGCCCGTACGCTGATGGAACTGCGCCAGATACTCAAAAGTCGTGTACGCCACTTTGCCCCAGTCCGCATAACTAGGGATAAAGCTTAGATTCGCAGGCACGGTCAGCGCGTCGTCGATGCAGAACACAAGCGGTACGCCGCTTGCCCCAGGCACGCCCGCAAGTTTTAGCCCATAGAGCGTCCAGAAGTCCAGTATCGGCTCCAGCAGCGACCACTGGGGGGAGCCGAAGGTCGATTGCAAATGCGCGGGCAGCCAGTAAGTGTGCTTGTAGCGATAGGCGACGAACGCATCGGCGGGGAAGCTCAGGTCTTCCGAGATGGGTGTTGCGAGGATCTCGCCGTTTGCGCCGAGCGCGGCGTGCTTGGCAAGGTCTAACCGATAGAGCCATGTCGGGGTCAAATCCGACGCTGATGCTTCACTTACATGGAACGCGGGCAAATACGCTGTGCGCTGTTCGCGTGCAAACTGCACGCGGATAGACGCGGGGCGAACAGCGTTTACATTCGCGGTCGTGTTCGTCTGCAGGCGGAAGGCGTCGCTTTCGGCGCTGCTGGGCAAGCTGCTGGCGTCTACCGCGCGGATGGGGAAATCGTCGGGCAATGTGACGCCGACGCCGCTCAGACTCTGCTGCGTGAGCGCGATGCGATGATAGATGATCGGCGGGCAGGGCGTGAACTTCACCCAGTTCGCAAAGCGCGAGTTCCCTTGTGCGCCCGACAATCGCCCATCGCCATAGACCAGCACAGCGTCGTACTGCTGGAGCAGCTGATGCGCGACGCCGCCTGGTTCGTTGTTCGCGCCGCTGATATCAACGGTCGCGTGTGTGCCGTCCGCGCGCGAGAGTAGTAGCGTCGTACCCGACAAAAAAGCATAGTCGCATCGGAGCCCCAGTCGGCGCATCGTGTTTCGCCGCTGGCGTCTCGCAGTGATACTGGTGGATGTCACAACGACCAGCACGCGCATTACCGTACCCCCACAATCTTACTGACGAGCGAAACCGTACCGCTGGCGACGCTGATCTCGATGCGGTATTGATCCCAGTACCCGTCGCCTGTGGCGGGGATGTCCAAGCGCAGCCAGTTCGGGTTCGCGCTGTCGGCGGGGAAGTTGCCCGTCATAATCGTGCGCCAACCGACCTCTAACGGTGCGCCGCTTACAGGATCCGTGGCGCGTGCGCGGATGGTGTAGTTGATTTGCGTATCGCTGGCGCGTCGTGCAATCCACACGAGTTTGCGGTACTGTCCGCAGCCGTCGAGCGTCGGCAGTTCGCTGCTGGTGGAGCCGAGCAGGTCGCGGTTGGCGTCGGTGGTGACGCTGGTTGTGGCGACGAGGAGGGTGTCGGCGGACACAGGTCTCGCATTCGCCACCTGCACGGGCAGGGGCGACTCCCAACTCACATCGGCAAGCTCCGAAGCGTTTCTGAGAAAGCGTACAGGCATAGCGTTCACTCCTTCCAATAGCCTTGACTTGCAATCACACGCGAGTAAACCAAGCGCGGGGTTGCGCTGCGCACCTCGATGCGGTACTCGTCCCAGTGCCCTTCGGGGATTTCCACGCGGAACCATCGCTGAGGCGGGGTTTGAATCGTGGCTTGCCCGATGGAACGCCATCCGTTGCCCAACGGCACGCCGTTGTGGTCTACCGCGCGCGCCAGCACGCGCATATTCACATTCACGGGTGCGCTGCCCAGCGCGTAGCCCGTCCAGTAGAGGCGGTCGTAGGGCGTCGCGCCCTGCACGGTCGGCAGGATAGCGACAACATCGCCTTTCAGGCTCCGCCACAGGCTGTCGCAGCGCGTGCGCCCCTCCCACAGCACGGCGACGAAGTACGGCTCGTAATAGGGTTGCAACGCGGCTGCCGACGCTTCGCGCACAGGCAGCGTCACCAACGCCGCCGCGCCGATTGGCGCGACGATCAATCGTTTCAGCATTTCGCGTCGTGTGATGCGCTCTGCGCTCATTCGGCGACCTCCTCGACGCCCGTGATTTTGCTGCGTAGGGCTTGGGGCGCGCCTGCAACTTCAACGCGATACCAGTCGTAGGGGGCGGGCGGTTTGATGACTATGCGGAACCAGCCGCGCGTGTTGCCGACCATCTGCCCCGACTGGCTCCACTGCCAACCGTTCGCGTCGCCTGCGCGTATGGTGTAGGCAATCGGCGCGTCGCTCCCCTTCACGCCCGTCCAGTAGAAGGCGCGCACCGACGCCGCGTTCACAAAGGTCGGCGCCAACGGCTCCGCTTGGTTCAGCACATCCTTCGGCGTCGCCTCTACCTGAAGCGTCCCGACATACAGCGTCAGTGCTACTGTGCGCATGCTCTAATTATACCATGAATAAGACAGCAGCGTCAATAGGTGATGACCAAATCGGGCACTGGCGTCAGCAAAAACGGGGATATCGATTGGCAATCAGGAGTTGGGAGGCAGGCTGCCTCCCTGACTATGGGATTCTGTATGGTTCAGCGCGGCTCGGTTTTCCACCGCCGTATCGCCTCGTCCACTTCGGGCTGCTTTCGGAACTGGTTCAGGAACCGCATCGCCTCGTCGGGCAGGTTGAGTTTGGCAGCGGCGGCGTAGACCTGCTGCAGCCCACGATACAGCTCGCCTGCGGCTTGCGCGTCGTAGGCGTATTCGGGCGCGGGCGGCTGGGTCAGCCGCTGGTGAATCAACAGGCGCACGGCGTTCATGTCCACCAGCCGACCAGGGCAGGTCTTGGTGGTGGGCGTCGGCGCAAGCCCGCGCCGCACCAACTCGTTCACCTCGCGATGCCCCATCACGATCAGCCCGTCGGGCTCGCTGAGGAACCGCTCCACCAAGCCATACTTGCGCAGCATCTCGATGGTGTGCTGGACGCCGCTTTCCAGTTGTTGGGGCGTCAGCGGGGCGATATCGCCGTGCCCTGAGAAGCAGATGTGGTAGGTGGTCTGGTTCAGCCCTGCGACGCCTGCGGGGATTTTGCGCGGGTCGCGCCCCTTTTCGATTGCGCCGTTGAAGCGTATCACGACATTATAGCCGATTTCGTTCCAGCCGCGCTCGCGGTGCCACTGGTCAATCTGCGCGGCGGTGGTGTCGAACGCTTGCCCGTCGCGCCCGTGCGCAGCGGTGTGCCACACGATTCGCTCGATGGTTCGCGCCATAGTTGCCTCCTGACCCTTTGACTTTGGAGTAGGGCGTGGGTCAACCCCCTGTGGTATAATACCCGTAATGGCGATGGGCGATTCGTTCTCGTTCATTCGGGACACGCCGCCGCAGGAGTCGCGCGCGGAGGCAGAGTATCAGCCGAAGACGGCGGAGGAGGCGCGTCGGCGCGGGGACGCCGCGCTGCGTCAAGGCGAGTACGACGAGGCGTTCCGCTACTACAAGCTCGCCATCCAGATGGACGGCGACAGCAGCGAACGCTACATGCAGCTCGGCGACGCCTACGCCTTCGCTGACCAGCCTGCCCGCGCACTGGCGTACTACCAACGCGCCCGCAAGATGAACCCACGCGACCCCGAACCCTACTTCGCGCTGGGCGAGATTTACCGCCGCTACGGACGCTACGACGCCGCGATTGCCCACTTCCGACGCGCCATCGAGTACGGCGCGGACAACGCCTTCGTGCAGTTCAAATATGCCGAGGTGCTCGCGCTCAGCCAGCAATACACCAAAGCCGTCGAGGCGGGGCGCGCCGCCGTGAACCACGAACCCAGCAACGGCTTCTACCGATTCTGGCTCGCCGACCTGCTGGAACACATCGGCGAGATCGACGAAGCGCTCCAGGAGATGGAAATCGCCACGCTGCTCAACCCCGAAGACGACTACTACCACTTCCGCTTCGGGCTGCTGTGTATCGAGAACGAGAATTTGCCCCGCGCCATCGAGTGCTTCCAGCGGGCGCTGGCAATCAAGCCCCAGCGCGCGCTGTACCTGACGCTGCTGGGCGATGTCTACACGCTGCTGGCGCGTTCGCGCGAGGCGCAGCACGCCTACCTGCAAGCAGGCGACCTGGACGGCTACGACCGCGCCGAGTTGCAGCGCGCGCGCCATCTGGCAGGGCTGGACAACGGCAGGCTCGACAACTGCACGGACGGCGATTCGTCTGCCCGACGCGAGTAGCTATACATTGAAGCGCACATAAATCACTTCTCCGTCGCGCATCACATACTCCTTGCCCACCAGCTGCACCTTGCCCGCTTTGTGCGCCGCTTTCCAGCCGCCCGCCGCCAACACCTCGTCGGCGTGGCACACCTCCGCGCGGATGAACCCGCGCGCCAAGTCGGAGTGGATTGTCGCGGCGGCGTCCAACGCCGTGCCGCCCTTGCGCAGCAGCCACGCCCGCGAATCGTCGCCAATCGTGTAGAACACCTGCAGATGCAGCTGCTCGTAGACCAACCGCGCCAGTCGGGGCAGCGCAGGCTCGGCGACGCCCATCATCTGCAAGAACTCCGCCTGCTCCGAGTCGGGCAGCTGGCGCAGGTCGCGCTCAAAAGTCGCGCAGAGGGACATCATTGGCAGACCATGCGCGTCGCAGACCGCCTGCAGCGACGCCAGCATCTCGGAACGCGCCTCGCCCCCCAGCAGGCTCTCGCCGATGTTGGCGACGACCACCCTCGGCTTGCGCGTCAGGAAGCCGAACCCGCGTAGGCGCGACTCCAAGTCGCTGGGAATCTCGAACGCGGCAAGCGACTCGCCCGCGCTCAGCGCGGCGTGCATCTGGCGCAGCAGCGCGTGTTCGGCGCGGTCGGCGGCGGACTCCTTATGCGACTGGAATAGCTTGGTCAGCCGCTCCAGACGGTTCTCGATGACCTGCAGGTCGGACAGCACGAATTCGTCCAGCCAGAATCGCAAATCGCGCGCGGGGTCAATCGGCGCGTGGTAGGGCGCGTAGGGGCTGTCGAAGGCGCGCAGCACGCACACCAGCGCGTCGCTCTGGCGGGCGAGGCTCAGCGGCTGGCGCGCCGTTTCGGGCTTGTCGGGGTTAAAATCGGGCAGGTCGTCGCGCCATTCGAACGCGGCAGGGGTGATTTTTTTCGCGCCCGCCTGACGCGCCAACTGCTCAAAGCGCGGGTCGGGAATCGGGATACTGGCGACCCCGTCGCGCGCGTGCCCGCCCGATAGCGCGTCAAACAACATCGTGCGCCCACTCAGCGGGAAACCCATCAGTGCAACTTTCATGGTGTGAACTCAATCTGCAGGCGGGGCAACGGCTCTTGCAACGGCGCATACCAAAACCAGTAGACGACCAGCGCCAGCGCAATCAGCAGCGCCAGCACCCGCAGTCCCTTCGCCCAAGCACTTTTTTTGTCCGCCATCGTCTATAATTAGGGGAGAGACGCCGCCGCGTTGCAGGAGTGGCACGGCGCGCGTCGAAGAGAAGTATACCGAATTGAGGAGGCGACGATGAAGACAATCTGGCGTATCGGTTTGGCGACGGTGGGCGTAGCGGCGTTGGCGACTGTGCTGACGGCGCAGGCGCGCCCGCGTCCAGAGGTGGCGCTGCTCGGCGTGCGCGTGTTCGCGACTGTGCAGCAGGTGCTGCGCGCCTTCGGCAACCCGACGATGATCACCAACACGCAGGTCTCCTTCACGGAGATTCAAGGCGGCGGGCAGCAGCAGGGCGGCGGCCAACCCGGCTTCGGCACAGGCGGCGAACAGGGCGGCATGGGCGGACCTCAGGGCGGACCGCCAGGCTTTGGGCAGCCCCCGCGCAGCGGCGACTTCGGCGGCAACACAGGGCAGACCCGCATCGAAAACGAAATCATCTACCTGTACCGCGCCAAAGGCGGCTCGACCTACCTGTTCCAGTTCAACAAGGATGGGCGCGTCGTGCAAATCAGCGCGTATGGGCGACGCCCTGACCCGCGCGTGCGCACCAGCCGCGGCGTCGGGTTCAACGACCCCTACAGCAAGGTGGTCTCCAGCTACGGACATCCCGACGAACATGCCTTCGGCGGCGACATCTATGTGATTCGCTACAACAAGCTGGGCGTCGCGTTCCAGTTCGACGCCAAGACGAACCGCGTCACGGGCATCTTCGTCGCGGCAGGTATACCGACGCTGGGCGCAGGCTTTAGCCAGTTGGGCGGCGGCAGCGGACCGCAGCCCGGCGGACCACAAGCCTCTGGCGGACCTGGACTGGGCGGACCGCCCGGACGCGGTGGCGGCGGTGGCGGCGCGGTCGGCGGCGCGAATGTGCCCTCGTTCTAAGGAGGCGAACCTACTTGCGCGACCTGCGCGAGGCGATCCGAGACCGCATCAATCTCGTTGAACTGGTCTCCGACTATGTACGGTTGGAACGGGCAGGCAGCAACTTCAAGGGACTCTGCCCGTTCCATACCGAAAAGACGCCCTCGTTCCATGTCAGCTCCGCGCTGAACCGATTCCACTGCTTCGGGTGCGGCGCGTCGGGCGATGCGTTTGAATTTCTGATGCGCATCGAAGGTCTGTCGTTCCGCGAGGCGATGCGCCGCTTGGCGGAACGCGCGGGGATTGAACTGCGCGACGAGCCGCTGCCCCAAGAGTCGCCCGACGAGCGCGACCGCCTGCGCAAGCTCGTCTACGCCGCGAACTTCTTCTACCGCCAGTGCCTGCGCCGTGCGCCGCATGCCCAGCAGTACCTCGCGCAGCGCGGGCTGACCCCCGAAACCATCGGGGCGTTCGAGCTGGGCTACGCGCCCGACGGCTGGGATCACCTACTGCGCTTCCTGCAGCGACATAACTTCAGCCTCGAAGACGCGGAACAAGCAGGGCTGCTCAAGGCGCGCGACGACGGCAGCGGCTACTACGACCGCTTCCGCAACCGCATCACCTTCCCCATCCACGACGCTTCGGGGCGCGTGGTCGCGTTTGGCGCACGCACGATGGGCGACGAGGAACCCAAGTACCTGAATAGCCCCGAAACACCGCTCTTTGAGAAACGCAATACGCTCTACGGCTGGCACCTGGCGCGGGGCGCAATCCTGCGCCAGAAAGCCGCGCTGATTGTGGAAGGCTACTTAGACCTCATCATGCTGCACCAGTACGGGTTTACGCACAGCGTGGCGACGCTCGGCACGGCGTTCACCGACGAGCATGCCGCGCGCCTCAAACGGCTGGCGGAGCGCGTGTACCTGATGTTCGACTCGGACGCGGCGGGCGTGCGCGCCGCGCTTCGGGCAGGCGAAGCGTTGGCGCAGGCGGGCGTTCCGACTCTGGTTGTGCGCCTGCCCGAAGGCGACGACCCCGACAGCCTGCTGCGCACACAGGGCGAGGCTGCGCTCCAACGCGCCTTGGACGCGGCGACCCCGCTTGCCGCCTTCGGCGTGGAGCAGGTGATGCGCGAGGTGGCAGGCGCGCGCAACCCGCTGGAGGTGGAGCCCGCGCTCAAAGCACAAATCGTCGAGCGCGGGCTGGAGTGGGCGCAAACCCTGCCGAGTGAACTGGATCGGCTGGCGTGTCTGGAACGGCTTGCGCCGTTGACCCCCGCGTACCTCACCAGCCCGCACGCCGCGCTCCAGACGCTGCAGCGCGAACTCCAGCGACGCCTGCGCACGCGCCGACGCGCCCAGACCGCACAGCCGTCGCCCGCGCCCGAACCTGCGCCTCAAGTCGCCCGCCCCGCTCTCCCGAAAGCCATCTTCCAAGCGGAAAGCGAAACCCTGCGCGCCACGCTCTACCCCAAAGCCGCCGCCGTCGCCTTGCAACACCTGCCCGAAATCGAGTGGCAAGTGCCGCTGCATGCCCAATTAGCGAACGCCTTATTGCGCCTACCGATGCCGCCCTACCACTACACCGACCCCGCCGAACTGCTGGCGCAGATTCCCGATGAGCCGCTACGCGACCTGCTCGCCGCGCTCATGATCCAAGAATCGCCCCCCATGACCGAAGCGTGGGTGAAAGGATGTATCCAACGCCTCAAAGAGTACGCCCTGCGCCGCAAGCGGGCGCCCCTCGTCGCCGAACTCGTCCAACCCACCGCCCCAGCAATCGACCCCCAAAACGACCAAAAGCTGCAGGAATACTGGCGCATGCGCGTCGAATCTATCGAGTGAACGGAGGTTGCGCGATGGAGCACTGGTTGGAATCGGACGAGTTGCGAATCCTGATTGAGAGTGGGCGACAACGGGGCTATGTGAGCATCGATCAACTGCTCGAGGCGATACCCGACATCGAGCTGGATCCCGACGCCATCGAGATGGCGTTGGCGCATCTTGAGTCGCATGGGGTGCGGGTACTGGACGAGGCGGACGCGACCGAGCGCGAGCTGCGCCAAGCGACCGAACGCGCCAATCGGTTCATCGAGGCGGTCGAACGCGACGAAATCGACGACGCGGTGCAGTGGTGGATGCATCAGGCAGCGCGCGCGCCGCTGCTGTCTGCCGAGCAGGAGCGCGAACTGGCGCACCGCGCCGCGCAAGGCGACGAGTATGCCCGCGAGCAGCTCATCCAAGCGAACCTGCGGCTGGTCATCTCCGTCGCCAAACACTACACTGGGCGCGGGCTGGCGATGATTGACCTCATCCAAGAGGGCAATCTCGGGCTGCTGCGCGCCGCCGCGCAGTTCGACCCCAATCGTGGCAGCCGATTCAGCACCTACGCCACTTGGTGGATCCGCCAAGCCATCTCCCGCGCGCTGCAGGAGCAGGCGTCGCTGATTCGCGTCCCCCAGCACATGACGAAAATCCTGCAACAGGTGCGCCAAGCGTCCGCGCTGCTGCAACAAGAGCTGGGACGCGAGCCGACCGTCCACGAGGTCGCCCAACGCACCCAACTCCACCCCGAACAGGTGCGCGAGCTGATGCACGCCGTCGCCAAACCCATCTCGCTCGAGATGCCCATCAGCGACAGCGACGGCTCCGTGCTGGGCGACATCATCGCCGACGAGACCCAAGCCGAATGGGAGCGCGCCATCGACTGGGAGAGCCTGATGACCAACCTCAACGAGCGCGAGAAGGCGGTCATCCGCCTGCGCTACGGACTGAGCGACGAGCCGCCAATGACCCTCGAAGAGGTCGGCAAGCGGCTGGGACTGAGCAAGGAGCGCGTGCGACAACTCGAATCGCGCGCCATCCAGAAGATGCAGGAGGCAGCACGCGCCTAAGATGCCGTCGGGCAAAGTGCATGACTGGGTCACGCTGGGCACTGCGCTGGGCGCGCTGCCGCTCACGGGGCTGTACCTGCCGCCCGAAACGCGCCCGCTGGCATGGCTCGCCATCGCCAGCTACGCCTTCTCGGGTATTTGGCTCTCCAGCGACCTGGATGTCAACTCCAGCGCGTACCGTCGCTGGGGACCCCTGCGCGTGATTTGGTATCCCTACCAGAAGCTCGTACCCCACCGCAGCTGGGTCTCGCACGGGCTGGGCGTGGGACCAATCCTGCGCGTGGCGTACCTGTTGGGCGTGCTGACGCTGGCGGCGCTGGCGTTCAACTGGCTCGCCGCGCGCATCGGGCTGGCGATGCAAGTTGACCCCCAGAGCTGGCTGCTGCACGCCACCGACTGGGCGTCCACTTATCAGCGCGAGGTGATTGCCCTCGTGATTGGGCTGGTGGCGGGCGGCGCGGCGCACTCGCTGCTCGATTTCGCGCACACGCGCCTCAAACGGTGGCTGTGATGGAACGCTACACCACGATTCGCGAGCTGCCCCCCGAAGAGCGACCGCGCGAGAAACTCGCGCACTGGGGCGCCGCCAGCCTACGCGAGTACGAACTGCTGGCAATCCTGCTGCGCACAGGCACGACCCAAATGTCCGCACTGCAACTGGCAGAGCACCTGCTGGAACGGTTCGGCGGCGTGCGCGGCGTGATGCACGCCAGCGTGCAAGAGCTGGCGCACATCAAGGGCATGGGACTGGCGAAAGCCACCCAAATCGCCGCCGCGATGGAACTCGGCAGGCGCGTTGCCCTCAGCCAATTCCACGAACGCCCCCAAATCCGCTCTCCCGAAGATGTCTACCAACTGATGCACATGCAGTTTATCGCCGAGAAGCGCGAGCATTTCCTCGCCGTGCTGCTGGACACCAAAAACCGCGTGCTGCGCACCGAGACCATCTCCATCGGCACGCTGGATAGCAGCCTGGTGCATCCGCGTGAGGTGTATCGAGTGGTGGTGCGCGAGGGCGCCGCCAGCTGGATCGCCGTCCACAACCACCCCAGCGGCGACCCGACCCCCAGCCCCGAAGACATCGCCATCACCAAGCGGCTCAAAGACGCGGGCGAACTGCTCGGCGTGCCGCTACTGGATCATCTCATCCTCGGCGACGGCAACTATACCAGTTTGCGCGAGCGGGGACACCTTTAGAGCGAAAGTGTGCTATAATAGAGGCGCGGGAAAGGAGCCTTATGATGATGAGGAAGATAGCAAGCCTGTTCGGGTGTTTGACCGCAACGCTCGCGCTGAGCCTCGCGCAGCCGCTGGTCATCGATTACGCCAACGAGACGGAAGGCAACGACACGATAACCCTTGCGAACAATCTGGGGGTGGTCGGGGTAGATTCAACAAATACACGGCGCATGAAGGTCGTGCGCGGGCTGATTAACCCCGACGGCGACAACGACTACTTCCGCGTCGAGCTGGCGCAGACGGGAACCTACTCGTTCCGCGTGGACTGCACGCTCGACTCGGTGTTGACGCTCTACAATGCCAGCGGGACACTCGTCGCCGAGAACGACGACGACGAAATCGGCAACAACAATCGCGGCAATCGCGACACCTCCTTCACGAACGCCGATTCGGGCATCACCATCTCGCTGAACGCGGGCGTCTACTTCGTGCGCGTGCGCTCCATCACCAACGCTGGCACACTGGCACGGTTCCGCTACACGCTGCGCGTTTTTGACGGCAGTACCGCGCGCGATTTTGACCCTTACGAGGTCAGCGGCACAAACGAGACCTTCGGCACAGCGACCAACATCGGCAACTTGGCGGACGACTTCACGCTCATTCCCAACGGCTTCCTGCGCTACCGTGCAACCGACCTTGACTTCTACCGCATCGAGATTGGCGCGGGCGGCTTGACCGTGCGCACCATCGGCGCAACGGACACAATTGTTACGGTTTACGACTCGGCGTTCAACCCGCTTGCCGAGAACGACGACGACCCACACGACCCGTTCAACCCCTACACCTCGCGCGTGACGCTGGGCAACCTGCCTGCGGGCATCTACTACATCCGCGTGGAAGGGTTCGGCTATTCAGGCGGACGCGCAGGCGGCTGGTACGATGTGCTGATTACCGACTACGCGCCCGTGCGCCGCTTCATCTCGGGGCGCGTCAACTTCGACCGAGCCGACCTAAGCCTCGTGCCCTTCGACATGAAAATCTACCAAGCGGGCACGCAGAACCTGCAGTATGCGCGCAGCTTCCTCACCAACGCCACGGGCAACTTCACGACCTACACCTCGATTATGAGCGGTACGGTAGACATCGCCGTGCGTGCGCCGACCAGCCTCACGCGCGTCCTCCGCGGCGTCTCGCTCAACAGCGATGTGTCGGGGCTGGTGTTCGACCTCATCAACGGCGACCTAAACGCGGATAATGTCATCGACGACGCCGACCTGCTGATTGTGCTGTTCAACTTCGGCTCGAACGACGCCGCGACCGACCTGAACGGCGACGGCGTTGTGGACGACGCCGATCTGCTGATCGTGCTGTTCAACTTCGGCGCGGTCGGCGACAATTAACAACCCACGGGGTGTTGCGTTGCAGGCGCTGCAGTTCGGAGCGGGCAAGATTGGGCGCGGGTTCCTCGCCCAACTCTATGCCCGCTCTGGCTTCGAGACGGTCTTCGTGGAGGCGCGCCCAGAACTCGTGGCAAGCCTCAATCGCCACCGCGCCTGTTGGATTGAGTGGACCGACGGTGCGCGCGAGCCAATTGCCCCCGTCTCCGCCATAGACGCTCAAGACGCCGAAGCGGTCGCCGCTGCGTTTGCACGCGCCGAAGTCGCCTCGACCGCCGTCGGCGTCAACGCGCTGCCGCAGTTAGCCCCGCTCCTCGCTGCAGGACTGCGCCGCCGCGCCGCCGAGAACCCCAAACCGCTCAACCTGCTGCTGGGCGAGAACGCGCTCGACGCGCACACGCGCCTGCGCGATGCACTTGTGCAGACCCTCGCGCCCGACGAACATCCCCTGCTGGAGACGCTTGGCTTGGTGCGCTGCATTATCGGGCGTCAAGCGGTTGCTGAGTTGCCTGGCGACCCGCCAGGCGTGCGCGTCGACCGCTACAGCACGCTCCCTGTAGACGCCGACGCGCTCATCGGCGAGCCGCCGCCGATTGTGGGGATCCAACCCGTGCGCCCCTTCGAACTCTACATGCAGCGCAAGCTCTACCTGCACAACGGCTTGCACGCGCTAATCGCCTATCTCGGCGCACAGCACGGCTACCGCACCATCCAGCACGCGCTTCAAGACCCCGAAATCTACGCGCTGTTTGCGCAGGGCGCGAAATCGCTCACGCAAGCGTTCCTCAAAATGCACCCGTTCGACCCTGCGGAGCATTACGAGACTGTGCAGGACATCCTTACGCGGATTCAAGACCCGCACTTAGACGACCCCATCGCCCGCGTTGCCCGCGAGCCGCTGCGCAAACTGCGCCCCGATGACCGACTGGTGGGCGCGTACCGACTGCTTGTGGCGCAGGGCGAAGACCCGATCCCCTTCCGCAAGGCGATTCTGGCGGCACTGGCGTACTACGACCCCACCGACCCCGAATCGGTACAGCTGCGCCAAATGATACAAGCGCAGGGCGCAGACGCCGTGCTACGCGAGTGGTGCGGGCTGGAACGCCTGTGAGAACGCTCAGCGTCGCTAACCCTCATCTTTGCGAGCTAAAGAGGCGCTGCTGCCCACCGATAATCCCCGTTGGTGGACGGCATGGAAGCAAAACGCCTGTTAGGGACGATAGGCTTGCTTGCAGTGTGGGGCGCGGCGCACGGCGAGACGCGCGAGTGGCTTGCCACAGCGCACGACTACACCGTGCAGGTCAACCAGCTACGGCTGCAACACAACCTTCCCCCGCTCAAGCTGAACGCGCAGCTGTGCGATGCGGCGCAGGCATACGCCGAGACGCTGGCGCAAACGGGCGTAATCGCGCACGCCGACGCGCACGGACGCCGCGCCGACTACCGCGCCAGCGCAGCAGGCTACTTCTACCACCGCCTCGGCGAGAACCTCGCGGCAGGACAACCCACTTGGGAGCGCGCCCTGCACGCTTGGCTGAACAGCCCTGGCCACCGCGCGAACCTACTGACCCCCGACTACCGCGAACTGGGGATTGGCTTCGCAGGCAACGCGACGCGCTACCGCACCGTGTGGGCGCAACTGCTGGGCGCACGACGCACGGCATACCCCGTCATCATCAACTTGGACGCCTTCGCTGCCGACTCGCCTGAGGTGTCGGTCTATGTGCATGGAGCGCGCGAGGCGCACGCGATGCGCTACCGCATCAACGACGGCGACTGGAGCGCGTGGCAACCGCCTGCTGAATGGCTGGAGTGCGCGCTGCCCCACCGCGAAGGGGTCCACACCGTCACGGTGCAGTTGCGAGTTGGCGAGCGCGTCTTCGAAGCGTCGGACGAGATTTACCTACAGGGCGGCGTCGTCCTCGCGCAGGTCGCGGGCGACGGCGAGCGCGACCACCAGCGACGCCCCTGCCTCCTTGAGCGCACAGGCGCAGGCGTCGAGCGTGCTGCCTGTGGTGAACACATCGTCCAGCAGCCACACGGCGCGCCCGCGCACCGAATCGGGGCATACGACCTCGAACGCATCGCGCACATTCTTCAGTCGCTCGGCTTGACCCAGCCCCACCTGCGGACGGCGATAGAACCGCCGACGGAGCCAGCCCGCCTGCACGGGGACGCCTGAAAGTCGGCTTAGGCAGTGGGCGATCTGCTCCGCCTGATTGAACCCGCGCACTGCCCGCCGCGTGGGATGAATCGGCACTGGCACAATCGCGTCCACCCCACGCCACGCCGCGCGTTCAGGCAGGCGCAACGCCTCCCACAGCAACGCCGCCAACGGCTGCGCCGCGCGCTGCCACCGCCGAAACTTCAGATGCACGATCGCACGGCGCACTACGGAATCGTACACCGCCCCACACACGGCGGCATCGAACGCGAACACACGCCCCAAACACCGCCGACAGTCGCCCAGCGTTCGACGCGGCGCGCCGCAACGCCCACACGCAGGGGGGCGTATCAGCTCAAACCGCGCAGCGCATCGAACGCACACCGCCTGCGCATCGAACCGCCCGCACGCCACACAGCGCGGCGGATAGAGCCACGCGCGAACCTGACGCCACACCCTCAGCGGAAGATTAGATCCACCACCACATCGCGCACGCCCGGACGCTGGCGCAAAATGCGGCGGATGATCTCCATCTCGGCTTTGATATCGATGTCATGCCCGCGCATGCCACTCACCGTGCCCCGTAGGTACACCACGCCGTGAAACACCTGCACATCCAACCGCGAGGTATCCAGATGACGCTTGCTAATCTCGCGCAGTACCATACGGCGCACTTCAATATCGGCTGCCATCGCATAGACCTCCTCCCTTAGTATACCCCCTAAAGAACCCACGACGCCCTGCCGATAATAGCCCACAGCAAATTTGCGGATGAACAACCCGCAAGGGGGTCAACGGAATGAGTCTGCGGATTAACACGAACATCCAGTCGCAGAATGCACTGCGGAATGTGAGCCTGACTTCGGATATGATGGGGCGCACGATTGAGCGTCTGGCGTCGGGGCTGCGCGTCAACCGCGCCGCCGACGACCCTGCAGGGCTAATCATCTCCGAGAACCTGCGCTCGCAAATCACAGGGCTGCAGCAAGCGGTCAACAACGCCCAAGACGCGGTCAACATGATTAAGACCGCCGAAGCCGCATTGGATGAGGTGCATAATGCTCTGCGCACCATGCGCCAACTCACGCTGCACGCTGCTAACACGGGCGTCAACGACTACAACGCGCTGCAAGCCGACCAGACTCAAATCCGCGCCCTCATCGACAGCATCAACCGCATCGCCGAGCAGACCTCCTTTGGTACCAAACGGCTGCTCGACGGCACTTCGGGTATCAGCGCGGCGGTCACGAACCCCACGCGCATCGCGGGCATCTTCATCGGCGGCACTTTCAACAACTTCGCCACCGACAGCGGCGCAGTCACCCTGCAAGTGACGACCGCCGCCACACGCGCCACCATCATCGGCACACGCACCTTCGGCGCAGGCACAACCCTCGCCAGCCTCATGGGCACGCCCGCAGGCAATGTGGTCATCAACGGCTACACGATCACTGCCGACCAGAACGAGACCGTCGGCAGCTTCATCAACAAAATCAACGCCGTGAGCCACATCACAGGGGTCATGGCAAACTTTAACCTCAGCACGCTTCAGATTGAACTGCGCCACAAAGAGTACGGCGCACAGTTCGAAGTCGACCTCCAAGACACGGCAGGCATTATCTTGAACGCGCCCGGTTCGCAGAACGCAGTCGGTGTCGACGCGATCGCGACCGTTATCGCCAACACAGTGAACGGCATCCAGACCGTCACCTTCACAGGCGGGCAGGCGACAAGCGATTCGGGACTGCGCCTGCGCGACAGCTACGGCAATGTGATTATGCTGACTGAAGCAGGCAATAACACCACGCTTCCCGCTGCACAAGTAGCGGTCGTCACGGCAGGGCTGCTGCAGTTTCAAGTCGGCGCGAACGCGGGGCAGTTCGTGCGCTTCTCGCTAATGGATGTGAACGCCGCCAAACTGGGCACGACCGCCGTGCCAGGCGAGAGCCTCGCGACCATCGACATCACCCAGCCCAACTCCACCGACGACGCGCTGCGCATTATCGACGCCGCCATCGCCGAAATCTCCAAAATGCGCGGCGACATGGGCGCGTTCCAACGCTATGTGCTGGAAAGCAACATTCGGTCGCTCAATGTCGCCAAAGAGAATGTGACAGCAAGCGAGTCGACCATCCGCGACGCCGACTTCGCGCTGGAAATCTCCAACTTCACCAAGCAGCAGATTTTGATGCAGTCGGGCATGTCGGTGCTGGCGCAGGCGAACTCGATGCCGCAGACGGTGCTGCAGCTCCTGCAGCGGCTCTAATCGCCCGATTCGCGCGCCTTCTGAAGCGCCGCTTGCATAATCGCGTGCAGCGGCGCGTTCGTTTTTCGAGCCAGTTCGGCACAGTCGTCATATTCGGGCGCAAGGTGCAGCACGCGCGCGCCATCCCGCGCGTACTTGACCCGCACCGCGCCGTACTCCGTTTGCACGGTCTGTACCCCGCGCTGCAGGCAGCGACGGTTCATCAGACTGTAGCGCACGCCCAGCGTCGGCGTCTCTTCCAGTAGCAGGCGCATCAGCGCGTCCGCCTGCTCTGGCGACGCCAGCAGCGTAATCAGCACGCCGGGGCGGTTCTTCTTCATCTGGATGGGCGTGAAAAACACATCGAGCGCGCCCGTCGCCAGCGCGCGCTCCATCACAAAGCCCAACTGCTGGGGCGTGGCGTCGTCCAAATGGGTCTCGATCTGCACGATGCTCTCCCAGTCGCCTGCGGGCGTTTGCATCGCGTCCGCCGACTCGCCCACAAACGCGCGCAGCAGGTTCGGTAGCGGGCGGTCGGCGTGTCCTGCGCCGTAGCCGACGCGCTCCCAGCGCATGGGGGGCTGCACGCCGAACCGATGGCTCAAGGCGACCGCCAACGCCGCGCCTGTGGGCGTCACTGTCTCGCCCTGAATGGGAATGCCGTAGGTAGGGACGCCGCGCAGCAGTTCCACCACCGCAGGCGCGGGCAACGGCAGCGACCCGTGCGCCGCCTGCACGAACCCGCGCCCCATCGGCAACGGCGAGCAGACCACGCGCTCCACCCCCAGCCGCTCCAGCCCCCAGCACGCCCCGACCACATCCAGTATCGCGTCCACCGCGCCCACCTCGTGGAAATGCACGCGGTCGGGCGTCGTGCCATGCACCGCCGCTTCCGCCTCCGCAAGGCGCGTGAACACCGCGCTTGCCTGCTGTTTCACCCGCGCCGAGAAGTCGCCTTGCTCGATAATCTCCAGCACATCGCTGAGGTGGCGGTGGGGCTGGTCTTCGTCGTGCGTAATGTAAACGCGCCGTGCGAAGATGGCTTCAATCTCCACGCGCTCGCTGCGCCACTGCCAGCCGCTAATGGGCATCGTGCGCAGCGCGTCCAGCAGTTCCGATTCGGGCGCGCCCGCCTCAATCAGCGCAGCGAGCGTCATATCGCCCGCGATTCCGCCGATACAGTCCAGATAGAGCAGCCTCATAGCGTCGTGAGTACCTCCTGTGCGGCGCGTTCGCCCGATTCGATCGCGCCGTCAATATACCCCATCCAGCGGGTGGCGGTCTCTGTGCCCGCCCAGACGATGCGCCCGATAGGCTCCCGTAGCGCGCGCCCGAACTGCGTCCACACGCCGGGCGGGAAGTGCGCCCCGTAGCACCCGCGCGACCAGACCTCCGCGCTCCAGTCGTGGTCAATGTACGCTTCGGGCTGGCGCGCCCGCTCGCCGAACAGCCGCGCAAAGCACTCCAGAACAACCGTGCGGCGCGTTTCGGGGTCTACCGCGCTCATCTGCCGCGCCTGCGCGCCTTCGACAAAGCCCAGCAGGATGCCGCACGAGGCGTCGGGCGGCGAGTTGTCGAACACCAGATGCACAGGGTCGCACTCGGCGACGGCGAAGCCGCTCAGCCCCTGCTCGCGCCAGAAGGGGCGGTCGTACACCGCGAAGCACTTGATGACCGCGCCGTTGGGCAGCCGCTGCGTCAGTTGGTCGCGCACGGCAGGCAGGGGCGGGTCGTACTCGATGCGCCCTGCCAGCGTCGGCGGGATGGCGACAATCACCGCGCGCGCCGTGTAGGTCGCCCCTGAACGAGTCGCCACGCACACCCCCTGCGCCGCGTGCTGAATGCGCACCACAGGCTGGTTCAGCCGCACCCGCTCGCCCAACTGCGCCGCCAAGCGCAGCGCGAGGCTCTGTGCGCCCTCTACAAACCGATCCTGCTGCGCCCCGCCGCGCGTGTTGGTGAGCGATTCGAACCCGCCGCCTGAGTGGATGTAAAACAGCGCGTGCAGCAGCGAGAACTCGCTTGGCTCGGCGGCGAACACCGCCTCCGAAAACAGCCGAATGCCCCAGCGCCCCAGGTGGGTGCGCATGGTGTGCTGCGCCCAGCTGGCGAGCGTTTCGGAATCCCACGCCTCGGCGTGCGGTGCATTCCACGGAGCGTCTAACGGCACCTGTTTCGCCATCCGATCGAGCTTGGCGACCGCGCTGCCGAAATCGAACAGCGCGCCTATGCCGAGTTTCGGCACGGTTCCCGCGTATCGTTGCACGCGCCCGCCGAGTAGCGCGAGGTTCTCGCCCTCCGTGTAGGTGGGGAACAGCGTCAGCCCAAGTTCCCGTGCCAGCGCGTAGGCGCGCTCTTGCGTCGGTCCCAGCCACTGCCCGCCGAGGTCGATCACGACCGAGTCGCTCAGCGTGTGTCGCAGCAGGCGTCCGCCGACCCGCTCGCGCGCTTCCAGCACCAGCGTCGTCAGCCCGTGCGCCTGCAGTCGCTGCGCCGCGACCAACCCCGCCACGCCCGCGCCGACGACAATCACATCCGCATCGTGCGCCATCGCCGACCGATGGGTTCGCCACTGTCAAGCCGCTTCCTACCGTGCCCCTCTGTCGAGAAATGCGCTGCCTGCCGACAATTCCCACAGGCGTCTGGAGGAAACTATGAGACGACAGACACAACTTGGCATGAGTGCCGCACTGGTAGTCTGCGCCGCGCAGCTGGGGTATGCCCAGTGGAGCGTGAGCGGCAGCAACATTTTTTTCAATAGCGGGAATGTTGGGATCGGAACAGCAAGCCCAGCTTATCGATTCGTGGTTCAAAATGCAACTGGTGATCGCTCAATCTACGCGCTCCACAGTAGGATGAGCGGGTTCGCCGTTGGCGTCTGGGGCGAGGTTTGGAGTACCTCTGGGTTCGGTGTGCTGGGGTTCGCGCCCTCAGGGTCGGGCTTAACCTACGGCGTGTTCGGTCAGAACAACAGCAGCTCTGGGCGGGGCGTCGGTGGGCTGAGCATCAGCTCCACAGGCTTCGCCTACGGCGTCTATGGCGAGGCACGGAGCGTACAGGGGTCAGGCGTGTTCGGCGTCGTCACTGCACAGACGGGCATCAATCAGGGCGTCTATGGTCAATCCTCAAGCGTCAACGGGCGCGGAGTCTACGGACACGCCTTGGCCGTGTCGGGGCTTAACTACGGTGTGCAAGGGCGAACTGAGAGCGTTTCGGGTATAGGAGTCAGTGGCTGGGCAGCCGCCACCACAGGCGTCAACTACGGCGTGTACGGCGCCTCCAGTAGCCCCGACGGGTTCGGCGTCTACGCGCAAGGTGACATGGGCGCGAGCGGGCTGAAGTCATTCTGCATCGACCATCCCCTGCGCCCCGAAACGCACTACCTGCTGCACTACTGCACCGAAGCGCCCGAGCCGCTGAACGCCTATAGCGGGGTCGCGACCTTAGATGCGCGCGGCGAAGCATGGGTGGCGCTCCCCGACTACTTCGACGCCATCAACCGCGACCCGCGATACACACTGACCCCCATCGGCGCGCCGATGCCCAACCTGCATGTCGCCGTCGAGATTCAGAGCAATCGCTTCAAGATTGCCGGCGGCGCGCCTGGCAAGCGCGTCTCGTGGCGGGTGGAAGCCGTGCGCAACGACCCCTATGTGCAGCGGCGCGGCTTCCAAGCCGAACGCGAGAAACCGCGCGAACACATCGGCAAGTACCTCCACCCCGAACTCTATGGGCAGCCCAAAGAGCGCGCCATCCATCCCGAAACGCCCACACCAACGCCCGCAGAGCGCAACAGTCCCTGAAAACACGGGGGGGCGCGCGGGTTGCCCGTGCGCCCACCCCACCGCCGCTAAGGCTCGCGTACAATCCCCAGAAACAGCACAATCCCCGTCTGCTCGTGGACAATCGCAAACAGGAACGGACGGTCGGCGATGATTTGGAACGTTGCTGGAGGAACCGCTGACATAGCCATAGCCTCCCCTGACGCGACGGCAGCCCGCGTACCCTGCTCGTCCAGCTCAACCGTCGCCTTCTGCAATACCCGTTGGATAAACAGCGGTGTCTGCTTCGACTCAGCCGTCATCCGGCGAAACTCGGCGCGATCCGCATCGAACGGAATCTCTATCCCCAAAGCCTTGAGTGCGTCGTTGAGGGGATAGCTCCACTCCATACGGAAGCGGGGCAGCTGCACCTCGCCTTCAGTTTCTGCGAATGCCTTGTGCCACTTCGCCCAGTTTTCGGGCGTCCACTGCTCGCGCAGCCACGCAACGGTACGCCCCTTGTCTGGCACGAATAGGTAAAAACCAAAGCGCGGCGCGTCCTGACCATAATCGTACCGATACCGCAGACACACTGCTTGAAACCCCTCGCCCCGAAGGTAAGGGAAAAAGCTCGTCTGACGCATCATCGGCACGCGACGCGTTCTGCCGTTCTCCAGGTAGAAGGGGGCTTGTCTTGTGTCTTCGGACTCGAAGGGATCCGCCCACTTCGCATCAAAGTAGAGCGCGTTCACAAGCACGATCGCAGTGAGAGCATCAATGTCGCTCGGCTCAAGCAATCGCTTAATCATCGAGTTCGTTTGTTCCGACACCCAGCGGTTGATGTGCCCCGCCGCTTGGCGCGGGTCGTTGGCGAAATCTGCCGCGAACACCTGCGAATCGTAAGTGTCTTTGCAGTTTAAACATAGCCCCCACCCCAACCCTCCCCGCGGGCGGGGAGGGAGCCGCGGCGTCTCCCCGTCCACGGGGGAAGGGGGGCAGCAGTTGCCACATGTTGAAAATTCACCGTATAGGCACTTATTACACCTTCTTGGTGTGAATCGCAACGGTTTTGGAGTGCTGAAGCGTTAGCTTCAGCGTCAGGCGGAAGCTGCGCTTCCGCACGCCATAATACGCGCCCTTCAGCAGGAACCCCCCACACCGCGTCGAATCTACCGTTGTGATGATGCGCGGCTGGGTTTGGTTCGGTGTGCTGCTGGGCGTGTGCGCCCTCGCGTTCGGGCAGCAGAAGGTGGATGTCGAGAAAGTGCAGGCGCGCTACCGCCAGTTGACGGGCGCGGTCTCGGAGGCGCGGCTGGCGGAGACGGTGCGCTGGATGGCGGCGCAAGGCTCGCGCGTGGCGGGCTACCCTGGCGCCGACCGCGCCGCCGATTACATCGAGCGGCAGTTCCGCGCCGCTGGGCTGCAAAATGTGCGCCGCGAAGCGTTCCCCATCACCGTCCCCGTCGACGAAGAGGCACACCTGCACCTGAACGGGCAGAAACTGCGCGTCTACCCCCTCTGGCCCAACCAAGTGCGCACTTCGCAGCTGCCCTCCGATGGCATACGGGGCAACCTAATCTATGTGCGCGACGGGCAACTCCAACAGTTTCGCGGCAAGCCCGTAGAAGGCAGCATCGTGCTGATGGACTTCAACACGGGCAACAACTGGCTGAACGCCGCGCGGCTGGGCGCACGCGCGATTGTGTTTATCGAGCCTGAGACGACCAATCGCGGCGAGGCGGAGGCGAAGTTCATCGGCATCCCGCTCGATGTGCCGCGCTTCTGGCTGCCGCGCCAGCACGCCGCTAAACTCATCGCGCTTGCCGAGACCCAGCCCGACCTGCAAGCGAAACTCACCTGCCGTATGCCGTGGCAGGTGCGCACAGGCTACAACATCGTCGGCGTCATCCCCGGCAGCGACCCCGCCCTCAAAGACCAGTGGATTGTCGTCACGGCGTACTACGACTCCATCTCCATCGTGCCGTCGCTGGCGCCAGGCGCGGACAGCGCGGCAGGCATCGCCAGCCTGCTGGAGTTGGCGCGGGTGTTTCGGCAGTACCCGCCCAAGCGCAGCGTGATGTTTGTCGCGCTGAGCGGGCACTTCCAAGCGCTGGAGGGCGTGCGCCAGTTCATCGAGGCGCGCCTGCCCGACTGGAGCCGCCCGAATGTGTTCGAATCGCTTGGCGGACGCCCTCCCGCCAAGCAGGACATCTATCTGTTCGTGGGGCTGGACTTGGCGACCCGCTCGACGGGCGTCGGCGTGTTCTACAAAAGTTGGTTCTACGACATGCGCGAGGACATCCAGCGCTACTTCACCGACATCGGGCGCGTGATGCGCGAACACGCTGAGCGCATCGCGCCCGTGCTGGGCACAACGCCCGACAAACTCTTCGCCGACGGCATCAACGCCGTGCAGGGACGCTACTGGCGCACCTACATCCCCGGCAAGCCCGCCTTCGACGCCGAAGCAGCGACCCTCGCAGGCGCGTGGGGCATCACCTTCGCGACCATCGAAGACTCGCGCCCGCTGGTGGACACCCCGTTCGATACCTTCGAAAACTGCAACATCGCCAACCTTGCCATCCAGACGCGCGTGATCGCCTGCCAGCTCGATCATGTGTTCAACGACCCGAACCAGCGGGGCGACTTCGCGCTGCGCTTCCCTATCGAAAAGCCCTCCGAGTGGCTGCGCATCCGTCTGCAAGGCGGCTTCGGGCGACTGTACGGCAATGTCTACCTGTTCGACCCCAACCGCAGCTTCTACCCCAACACCCCCGTGAACGGCTCGATTGTGGTCGTGCGCCACTGGATGAAGAACCTGATGGGCGTGCGCGGCAACATGTTCCAAATTGTGGACGACAGCCGTCC
>JAIMAN010000114.1 GCA_023511915.1 Armatimonadota bacterium | reverse complement strand
AATCAGCTCCCGGGGCGCTTTTTACGTCCGGACTTGGCGCGGGAAACTCATCGCCCAAGCTTGGCCGCGACCGCGCGGGCGGCCTCGAGACCCAGCAGCGAAAGCACGCCTGAAAGCGTTCGCCGAAGCAGTTAAGGCGTGGCGTTACCTCGACCCAGAGACGAAAAACGCGATGGTGAACGCCTTCAAGAGATCGCAAGTGCTCGCGCGCGACGCGTTCACCGCCCAACTCTACGGCACCCAGTGGCTGATCCGCACCCGCGAAGGAACCAAAATCTACCCCGCGCGGTTTCAGCGCATGGTCAGCGCCGCCCTCGACGCCATAGGAGCACAGCCCGGCACCATCCTCTCACGCACTGCCACCGGATGGAAACCGATTGCCCCAGCACCCGAAGGCCGAGTGCTAACCTCGCAAGGACCAGGCGCAGCCCCAACATGGGCGGAAACGTAACGCAACCGCACCGATGCCGCAATACCTCGCCCAAGACGTAAGCGACGCCCTAGACGCACTCGGCCAGACAGTGGGCGCAATCCTCATCCGAACGGGGGACGGCTGGACAGAACTCCCTCCCGGCCCCGCAGGCTACGTGTTAACCTCGACCGGCGAAACAACACCCCCGGAATGGAGACCTCCGCCATGACCACGATTACCCTCGATCCACGCGCGAGACCAACCGGAATCGCGCCCGAGGTACTCCTCGCAATCCACATAGCGCACGCCGCATTCGCACGGCGCGGAAAACAGATGTACATCCGCTCGATCACCGACGGCGAACACCAACCCAACTCCCTGCACTACGCGGGCCGAGCAGTAGACATCGCCATCAACCACATCGAACCGCCAATGCGCAAGGACATACACGAGGACATCAGAGCAGCGTGCGGCCCGCGCTACGACGTGATCCTGCGCGACCAATGGATTCACATCGAATACGACCGCGCGAAGTAACGACAACGCACGCGTGCTCGACTCGATCACCCAGTACATCAAGCGCCAAACAGGCCGCTGGAAAGTGGTCATCGACTACATGGCCGCTCCATGCGACACGCCGTTCTGGGCCGCGCTCAAACTGCTACCGCGAGCCCTGAAACGCCCGATGATCATGATGCTGGACTTCGGATGGGGAGACGTTGCACGCGGCGCGCTTCGCCCGAAGGCGGCCTACCGATCCCGCCACGGACGCATCGGAAGGCGAAAGGGCGGCTTCGACCCCTTCCCAGACCTCGGGAACGAAATCGGCAAGCAGCTCCCGGGATCAGAACGCCTGCGAGGAAGAACCATCGGAACCCCCGAACGCCTGCTATGGGTAGCAGACGGAATACTTCAGCGCGCAGGATGGTTTCTCCTCGTAGGAGACGCGATCACCACCCTAGCCTACGACTGGGTTAACCTGCTACGCGCGGAGGGATACTGCCAGCGCCCGAACATCAAGGCGGGACTCGTCTACGACGGCACCTACACGGGAGGCCGGCTAGGCGGCCCCATGGGCTCATGGACGAAACTCCCCACCGCCACCAAGCCCCCACCGTGGGCCCCGAACAACCCATTCATGGCATGGCTGAGCGTCAACGGCGAATGGCACTACATCTACGCCCTCGCCACTCTCCGCAACCCATCCAACTACCCGAAAGAGTTCGTAGTCTCGGTAAAAGACCTGACAGGCCTCTATTGGACCGACGACTCGCGCCCGTATGTTCACCGATGGGTTCCGCCAGGCACCGCACAGACCGTCGCCATGTGGGGCACCGCCCACACCACCGCCGTTGCGATAGACGCCCAAATCAGCGGATACGTAACGCCCGAGCCAGGCGTCATAGACTGGCACTACCTGATCGCAGGCGCGCCGCCCTTCTTCCCGGAATCTGATCCGCCGGACGACTAAGGAGCAGCAGCTCCGCGCAGCGAGCCGCGCCCCTCGGCGCCGTTCGCATGGCGCCCCCTGTCACCGGGAAGGGCCCGGCTCGCTCCGCGCAAAAACGCGCAGCAGCTCGCGCGCCAGCAAACACCCCGCTGGCACGCGAGCTGCGCGCCCGCGCACCCTGCGGGTGGGAGCCGGGCCCTTCCCGGTAAACGACAGGAGGCACCATGACACGCGAACAGAAGCACCTTGAAGCAGCGCTCGACGCACTACGCGACGCGCGCAACGCGATCCGCTCGGCACGCGCCGAGCACGAACGCACGTGCGCCGCCCACAGCGCAGGCGCCGACTGCACGGTCTGCGAAGACTACGCAGACAGCCTCGAGCACGTCTACTCAGCACTCGCTCGACTGCCAGCGTAGCTCGACGGCGCCCGGCGCTAGCACGCCGGGCGCCGCTGCGCGACCAGAAACAGCGCGGGCGCTTGCGCGCCCGCGACCACCGAACGCCAAAACACCCACACGGGCTCACAGGACGAGCCAGACCAGCGCTGTTGCGCTGCACAAGCCTGCCTGTGGATAACCTGTGGATAACCTGTGGATAACTTGTGGATAACTTCGACCAAAAAGGCCCCTTCCCCCCCCCTTAGAATCCCCCCCCCTACCCCTTGTCGTTTATCAAACCTAGTAGCCGCGCGCGCGCGCACGCGCGATGCTGCGACACAGCACGAAACAGGCGGGCGCTGCGCGCCCGCAAGGCGGAAGGACAGTCCCCGGGGGCCTGCGGCCCCCCCGTCGCGGCCGCAGCGCCGCGAAGCGTGGCGCTGCGGCCTAGGGACTCGCCCCCCCGGGGCGGGGCGCTGCGCGCCCCTCCCCCGGCGCCTTGACGGCGCCGGCACCCCCTCCCCGGCCAACAGACCAACGGCGGGCCCGCGCGAGACGCGCAACAACGCGCCACAGCGAACGCACGCACCCCCCACCAATACCCCCCCACAGGCACCACCCGCAAAACGCAACCACGCGCAACCTCGCAAGCCTCAACCGCCACCACGAGATCACACCACCGGCGGCGGCGGCGCGATGAAGCAGGCGGCGCGGGGCGGGGGCAAGGGGCGCAGCAGGCCCGGGCCGGTTGCTGCGCTCGGTCGCGTTGCGACCTCGCGCATCAACTCCGGCCCAAAACCGGCC
>JAIMAN010000113.1 GCA_023511915.1 Armatimonadota bacterium | reverse complement strand
CCTACATATTCCCCCTCTCCCGCCTGCGGGAGAGGGGGAGGGGGGTGAGGGCAAAACGCGCTTGCTCCTGCTCCCCATCCTCACAGGTCTAACCCTCCTAACCAAAGCGACAGGCATCCTGCTGATACCGATTATGCTGCTTGGCGTCGTTGTTGTGGTTCGGTTGCAGTCGGGGCGTTGGGGGGCTGCATTCGGCGCGGCGACGCTCGCGTTGGTGATGACACTGCTGGTCAGCGGCTGGTGGCTCGTGCGCAACTATATGCTCTACGGCGATCCGCTACTGCAACGCACCTTTCTGGAGGTGTTCGCGGGCACGGCGAAGGCGCAGGATTTTATTGAGGGGGGCATGCGTTGGGGGCAGTACGCGCGACTTGTGGCGGACTGGACTTTCCGTAGTTTCTGGTTTGCGTATGGCGTGCCTGAAACGGCACGCACGGGCTTGCCAAACTTCCTGCCCGACAGCGTGTATCTTGGGCTGGGCGTGCTGACGCTGGGCGCGGCGGTGGGGTTTGTGCTACGCCTGCGCGAGCCATTGCCGCTGTGGGCGCGGGTGTGGCTGCTGCTCGCGGGGCTGTGCCTGGTGCTGACGCTGGTCAGTTTCGTGCTGTTTGTGCGCGTGTTTTTCCAGACGCAGGGACGCTACTTCTACCCTGCGCTGCTGCCGATTAGCGTCTTTTGGGCGCTCGGCTGGGAGCGACTGGCGCCTGAACGCTACCGACCGACTGCACTGCTGGGGATTACAGGGGTACTGTTGGCGTTAGCGTTGGGATGCTTAAGGTACTTAGGCTAAATTCACGGACTATAAGTTGCGATTCTGGCGCAGTTGACGCGCCCATTCGATGTCCTCCAGTTGAAACTGTTCGGTGAGTTGAAGCGAGTGTCGGCGAAGGAACTCCCAAAGCGCCGCACGCACGGCTTCCTCTTCGCTTGCAAACCAGCCCTCCTGAACCATCTCACGGAGCAGTTGCGCCAGACGATCGGGCAACTGGACTTGAAGTGTCGTCATCGGAATCACCGCGCTTATTGTACCCCCGCCAAGCCATGTTTAGCAAACGCCACTATACCGTTTCAGCCGTTGCAGACCGTCCCCTAAATGTGGAATAACCCCTTCGGGGATACCTATGGCTGGCAAGGCGAAGAAATCGGAAGGCGACGGCGGCGGGGGCGGCGGCAAGGGCAAAAGCCCCATGCTGATGATGATTGTCGTGCTGATTGCGGGGCTGGCGGGCGGCGTGTTCGCAGGCAAGAGCCTGCTCGCGCCCAAAGCGCCGCCCCCACCCAAGCCGCCTACCGTCGGCAAAACGCTGGATCTGGGCGAGTTCATCATCAACTTGGGCGACGAGAGCTACCTCAAAGCGGGCGTCGCGCTCGGTCTCAAGGAGGGCATCGACCCCAAGAAACTGGAGGAAGACACCGCGCCGCTGCGCGACGCCGCGCTGATGGCGCTTTCAGGCAAAACGCGCTCGCAACTGAACACGCTGGAAGGCAAGCACAAGGTCAAAGAGGAAATCCGCGAGCGCGTGAACGAGGTGCTCGAACACAAAACGCACGAGAAAGAGAGCGTGCTGGAGGTCTACTTCACCGCGTTCACGACGCAGTAGGCGTGCGCCCGCGCAGGAGGTAAGCAATCTCGGCGAGCGCGGCGAGTTGGAACGCGACAACGCCCACCAGCAGCGACGCCTGCACCGACTGTGCGCCCAACGCCCACGCCAGCACCACGCCCCCCGCCAGCCCCAGCGCGTTCACCAGCAGGTTCACCGCCATCCCCCAGTAGACGACGCCGGTCTGCTTAGCAGCGATGCGCAGCCCGCGCAGCGTGGAGCCGTATGCCGTCAGCGCGGGCAGCAGCAGGCACATCTGGAACCCGAACACCACAGGCGACGCCAGCCCCGCTTCGAGCGCAAGCACCCGCCCTGTGAACAGCCCCGCCAGTGGCGTGAGCGCGAGCAGCCCGAGCACGAGCGTCGTGCCCAGCGCGACTTTGTGCGTGAAGGCGTGCAGGGCGCGCGCCGAGATGCCCTGCTGCCGCGCGGCGACGCTGACCTCCTGCAGCGCGAAGCCCCAACTGCGCACCGCCAGCAGCGAGCCGAACACCACCTGCCACGCAGCGATTGCCAACTCGGGCTGCGGCAACCGCGCCAGCGCGGCGGCGGTCAGCGGATGCACCAGCAGCGTCAACAGCGTCGTGCCCGCCAGCGGCAGGTGGAACCGCCAAATCGCGCGTTGGGTCAGCGGGGGCGTCGCCTCGCGGTGGGGCAGCACGCGCTCGCGCAACACGGACAAGGCAAACATCGTCGCGACCGCCGCCTCCACCAGCACGCCCGCCATCACAATCCATGCGCCCGCGACCGCGCCAGGCAAGCCGTTCCACCACAGGAGCGCAACCGCTGTCGTCGTAATGGTCGCCAAGCGAATGGCTGTGCCCCAAGTGACCAATTGCGCCTTGCCGTAGCGCACCAGCACGCCCTGCAGAAACCGTCGCCAGCCAATCGCCGCCGTCCAGAGCAGCATCGCCTGCATCGCGCCGCGCCCCGCCTCCGCCACGCGCACCGGTAGCCCCAGCACGCGCAGCGCAATCCCGTCATACAACGGCGTGAAGGCAATCAGCGCGGTGAGCAGCGTCAAGCCCACCATCAGCGTCAGCACGAAGCGCAGCACCGCGAAAAACGATTCGCGCCCCTGCACCAGCGCAATCGCCGTCGCCAACAGCATAATCACGGGGCTTTCAATCAGCAACGACAGCCCAAGCGCCACGCCGAAGCCCGCAATCTGTACCGACGGCTCCGCAAAACGCGCCAGCGCCGCGTTCGTCACGGGCGACTCCAACATCATCAGGGTGAAACTCAGCGCCAACGGCAGCCAAAGCCAAAACAGAACAGAACCCTGCACGCGCGTTTTCATAGACCGCTATAGGATACTCCACAGTGCGTCCAAGCGCGGGTGGCGCAAAGCACAAGTTTAAGGCTGCATGCGCAGGCGTCTAAGAGACCGTCTAGCATTTCTTCTCCTCCGCCATCCGACGCACGAACCACCGCACACACGCCCACTCTATCCAACACG
>JAIMAN010000044.1 GCA_023511915.1 Armatimonadota bacterium | reverse complement strand
CACCAGACCTCCGCGCCTGGACGCAGCACGAAGGGGTCGTTGCCCGCGCGCCCAGGATAGGTGTATTGCACGCCCGCGCCCGCTTGTCCGAGTTTGCGGGCTTTGATGGCTTTCGCGTGCCCGTCTACGAAGTTCGCCTGCACGAACTCGTTGTGGCGCGCCCGCACAGGCACAATCAGGAAGATGCTGCTGCTGTCGGGTTTGCGCTGCAGCACGCTCCCCGAACCGCCCAGCGCGAGATCCGCCTCGAAGTTGATGGTGGTCTCCGCGACCAGCTCCACCTCCGCGATGGACACTGTGCCCAGTCGCACCGCAGGCGGGTTCTGGTCAATCGGGGTGCGCCCTGGCGGAAGCAGGTCGTAGTTATACATATAGCTAATCGTCTCGGGCAGGTTGCAGGTCGGCATATTCAGCACCGCGCGGAAGCCCGCGTTCAAGTAAAGCGCGTTCGGCTCGCTGGGGCACTTGGTGATGTCCAGGTTCCTGATGTAGGGGTCTACCGCGTCGAACAGCGTGAAGGCGCACTGTTGCCCGTTGCGGTTGAGCGCGGGCGCGTAGACCGCCATCGGGAACTTCTCGTCGTAATCTTGGATGTACGAGATGGTTCCTGTCGCCATCTGCTTCAGGTTATTCATACACTGGGTCTGGCGCGCCTTCTCACGCGCTTGCGCGAACACAGGGAACAGTATCGCCGCTAAGATGGCGATAATCGCGATAACGACCAACAGCTCAATTAGCGTAAAGCCTCTTCGCATAAGATCTCCTCCTCGAAAGGGTTCTATTATAGACTCTGGAACCTACGCTTGCGTTCCAGAAATTGTGCGAGTGTCGCGTTAGCGCACGGAGCGATAGCACGCGCCCAGCTCGTCTTGGTCGGCGATGCCCTCCAGATAGGGTCGGCAGCTATTGAACGGGTTGTTCGCGGGCAGCCCGCAATAGCGCGTGTACGGACCGCTGCCGACGCACCACAGCTCGTTGCGCGGCGTGAACACGGGATTCGACGCCAGCCCTGGATAGAGATAGTAGCAGTCCGTGCCCGCATATTTGCGCCCCTTGATGGCTTTGGCGTGCCCGTCCACGAAGTTCGCCTGCACGAACTCGTTATGGCGCGGGCGAATCGGGATGGGAAAAGTGATGCTGCTGTCGTTGGGCTGGCGGCGCATCAAGTTGCAGCTGCCCGAAAGCGCAATATCGGCGTCGAAAATCATCGTCGTCTCGGCGACTTGCGGCACCTCCGCCAGCGCGACCGTGCCGCGACTGATCGAGCCCGAGCCAAGCGGCGTGCGCCCTGCCCGAATCACATCGTAGTTGTACATGTAGCTGATGGTCTCAGGCAGCGTGCAGGACGGGTAGCCCATCAGCGTCTGGAACGCGGCGTTCATGTAGAGCGCCTTCGGGTCACTGGGACAGCGCGTGATTTCCACATTCTTCATGTACGGCTGGATGGCGTCGAACACCGTCATCACGCAGTTGCCGCCGCCAGGACGCGGCGCAGGCGCGTAAATCGCCATCGGGAAGAACTCGTCGGCGTCCTGCACATACATCAGCACCGCCGTCGCCGACTGGCGCAGGTTGTTCATACACTGAGTCTGACGCGCCTTCTCGCGCGCTTGAGCGAACACGGGAAAGAGAATCGCTGCCAAGATTGCGATAATCGCAATCACCACCAGCAACTCGATAAGCGTAAAGCCGTTCGGTCTCTTGGTCATGGTCATCTACCCTCCATACCCTCTATTATACACCCTTTTGGACTTTCCTGCCAGAAAACAGGGAAATTTGACTGGATGGTCAGTCATATGCGAACTCGTCGTCGGCGCGGTAGCTGCCCGACAGTTGCTTGACCAACTGGCGCAGCAGGTCGTTCAGCAGCGAGCTTGCGCCGAAGCGGAATCGGTCGGGCGTGAGCCAGTCTGCGCCGAGCGTCTCGTGCAGCAGCACCAGGTAGCGAATCGCGTCTTTGGCGGTGCGGATGCCGCCTGCGGGCTTCATGCCGACCGCGCGCCCGGTGGCGTCGTAGAAGTCGCGGATGGCTTCCAGCATCACGAGCGTTGCGGGCAGTGTGGCGGCGGGCTGCACCTTGCCCGTGCTGGTCTTGATGAAGTCCGCCCCCGCCATGAGCGCGATGTGCGACGCCCTGCGAATCGCGTCGTAGTCGCCCAACTCGCCCGTCTCCAGAATCACCTTCAGGTGGACGCGCGCGCCACAAGCGTCCTTCACCTTCGCGATTTCGTCGAACACACGCCGATAGTCGCCCTGCAGGAACGCGCCACGACTAATCACCATGTCGATCTCGTCCGCGCCCTCGCGGATCGCCCACTTGACATCCGCCAGGCGCAGGTGGAACGGGTACTGCCCCGACGGGAACGCTGTGCCGACGGCGGCGACCTTGATGTCCGTGCCCTGCAGCGCGTCTTTGGCGACGGCGATGAAGGTGGGGTACACGCACACGGCGGCGACAGGCGGCGCGGCGACCGTCTCGGCGTCAGGCATGCCCGCGCGTGGGGTGTAGGGGGTGCGCGCCCGACTGCACAGACGGCGCACCTTCTCTTCGGTGTCCGCGCCCTCCAGCGTCGTCAAGTCGCACATGCGGATTGCCAAGCGCAGCGCGAAAAGTTTGCTGTGCGTTTTGATGCTGCGCTTGCCGAGCCACTCGCTGCGCTGTTGCAGTTCGTAGGCGTTGACAGGCGGCACGGTGCGCCACGCTTGCCCCGCCTTCGGGATCAGGCGGCGCACGGCGGCGCGGTCAGCAAGGTCTACCCCCACCAACTCACCGAAGGGCACGGGCGGTATCGTCCCTCGCCGTTCGCGAACGGTCGTCGTTGGCATACTCATTTTGCTTCGACGGGGCGAGGGGGACTCCTGCCAAGCGTGATGCTCGCGCGAATCGTCCTCCGTTTAGGTAGAATCCCTGCGCTATGAAAACCGACCTACCCCGCTGGGATATGAGCGTTGTCTATCCAGGGCTCGATTCGCCCGAATTCGAGCGTGACCTGCGCAGTTTCGTGCGTGCGCTGGACGAACTGGAAGGGCTGTTTGACGAAGCGCAGATTGACCGCACCGCGTCGCCGCTGAATCCTGACCTCGCGGCAGGCATTCTGGAGCGCATCTTGCCCCCCTACAACGCGCTGAACGATCAGGCGTGGACGCTGGGCGCGTATGTGTACGCCTTTGTGTCGGTCGATTCGCGCGACGAGTACGCCCAAGCGCGCCTGAGCGAACTGGAGCGGCACACCGTGCGCCTGACCAAACTCCACACGCGCCTGACCGCGTGGGCAGGGTCGCAAGCGGTGGACGCGCTGTTGGAGCGTTCCGAACAGGCGCGTCAGCACGCCTACTGGCTGCAGCGCGCCCGCGTCATCGCCGAACACATGATGTCGCCCGCCGAAGAAGCGCTTGCCGCCGAGATGCGCCTCACAGGCAGCAGCGCGTGGAACAAACTCTACAGCAACCTCACCTCGCAGATTCAGGCGACCGTAGAGATTCGCGGCGAGCGACAGACGCTGACGATGAGCATGCTGCGCAACTTGGCGACCGACGCCGACCGCGAAGTGCGCCGCGCCGCCTACGAAGCGGAACTGCAAGCGTGGGAACAGCACGCGATGCCCATCGCCAGCGCGCTGAACGCCATCAAGGGCGAGACGAACCTGCTGACGCGCAAGCGCGGCTGGGACAGCCCGCTGCACGCCTCGCTGTTCCAAAACGCCATCGACGAGGCGACCTTAGACGCGATGCTCGAAGCCGCCTACGAGTCGTTCCCCGACTTCCGCCGCTACCTGCACGCCAAAGCGCGCCTGCTGGGGATTGAGCGCTGCGCGTGGTACGACCTGTTCGCCCCCGTGGGCAAAGAGACGCGTACCTGGAGCTACGACGAGGCGGCGCAGTTCATCATCGAGCAGTTCGCGACCTACTCGCAGAAGCTGAGCGACTTCGCCCGCCGTGCGTTCGAAGAGCGCTGGATCGACGCCCCGCCGCAGCCAGGCAAGCACGACGGCGCGTACTGCATGCGGTTGCGCCGCGACGAATCGCGCATCCTGACCAACTACAAGCCCGTGTTCAACGGCATGGGCACGCTGGCGCACGAACTGGGACACGCCTACCATAACCTCTGCCTCGCCGAGCGCACCTACCTGCAACGCATGACGCCCGCCACGCTTGCCGAGACCGCCAGCATCTTCTGCAACACGATTATTGACCAAGCCGCGCTGCGCGACGCCGACCGCGAGGAGCAAATCGCCATTCTGGAAGCCTCGCTGCAAGGCGTGTGCCAAGTCGTGGTGGACATCACCAGCCGCTACCTGTTCGAGAAGGCGGTCTTCGAGCGGCGCGCGGAGCGTGAACTCAGCGCACGCGAGCTGTGCGCGATCATGCGCGACGCGCAGCTGCAGACCTACGGCGACGGGCTGGACGAAAACGCGCTGCACCCCTACATGTGGGCGGCGAAACCGCACTACTACGGCGGCTTGTTCTACAACTACCCCTACATGTTCGGCTTGCTGTTCGGGCTGGGGCTGTACGCGCGGTATCTGGATGACCCCGATGGCTTCCGCGCGCGCTACGACGACCTCCTCTCGCGCACGGGCATGGCGGACGCCCCGACGCTGGCGGCGGAGTTCGGCTTCGACCTGCGCACGCCGACCTTCTGGCGCGGCGCGTTCGACACCGTCCGTCAGAACATCGATCGGCTCGAAGCGCTGGCGCGGGGCGCGTAGGGCATGGATAGGATTCTACCTCCAATCCTGCCCTGCACACGCGCACGCCGCTATCGGCTGCAGGAGACGCCCCCTGCACTGCGAATCAAGCACGCAAGGCGTGACATCACAATCGTAGGGAGAGACGCTATGCGGGCGGTCATCTTCGGGATAGCCGTGCTGCTCGGCTGTGTGCCTTGCCTGGCGCAGCGAGTGTACCTGTTCGGTACGGGCATACCCGAACGGGACAACGCACTGTATGACGCGCTTCGGGCGCACGGACTGCAGGTCACGCTCGGCGCGCCCTACCAAGCGTTCGACGGCAGCCAGAATCTGAGCGGCTATCAGGTCGCCGTGTTGGCAGGTACAGGCGTCAACGACGCTATGCCCCTCAACGGACAGGAGGCTCTGCTGGACTGGGTCGGCGGCGGACGCGGGCTGGTGACGCTGGAATGGACACTGTGGTCGGTAAGCCGCATGAACGGGTTCCTCATCCTGCGCGAGCTGTTCCCTGCAACCTATCAGCGCCACGCCTACCGTTCGAGCATCCAGTACCAGCAGCAGGTGAGTGACCCGATTCTGAATCAGGGACTGCCCGTCGCGCTTATGCTGGGCGAGGGGCAAGAGTCGCACCTACGCCCCAAGCAGGGCGCGACGGTCTACTACGCCAGCGATTACCATGCGGGCGCGGGCGGCGTGGTGGGATGGGCGTATCAAGCGGGGCGTGTGATAAGCTTCTCGGTCGCGCCAGCGGACGGCTCCGAGCCTATGGCGCAGCACGCGCTCTTTCGGCAGTTGCTCACCAACGCGGTGCGATGGGCTGCCCAAAACGCCTGCGCCCCTTCCGGCGGCGACGCCGACGGCAACGGGTGCGTCGACGACGCTGACCTGTTGCTGGTGCTGTTCGCCTTCGGCGCAACGGGCGACCCCGCCGATGTGAACTGCGACGGCATCGTCGACGACGCCGACCTGCTGGAGGTGCTGTTCGCCTTCGGCAGCGGATGCTAAGCCATCTCTCAGGTACAATTCCCATCGGAGGGAGTGCCATGACCAACTTTTCTGGGCGTGTGGCGGTGATTACGGGCGCGGCGAAGGGGATTGGACGCGCGATGGCGCAGCAGTTCGCCCAGCGCGGCGCGAGGGTCGCCGTGCTGGACATCGACACCGAAGCTGCCGCGCAGGTTGCACAAACCATTCGCCAGCACGGCGGCGACGCGCTCTCGCTGTTCGCCGATGTGACCGACCCGACGACCCTCAGCCACGCCGCCGCCGAAGTGCAAAAAGCCTACGGCAGAACCGACATCCTCTGCTGCAACGCGGGCATCTACCCCCAAGCGTTCCTGGAGACGATGACCGAAGCCGACTGGGACAAGGTTCACGCCGTGAACCTGAAGGGGATGTTCCTGACCGTTCAGGCGTTCCTGCCGATGCTCAAGCAGTCCCCCTACGGGCGGATTGTGCTAACCTCGTCGATTACGGGACCCATCACGGGCTTTCCAGGCTGGGCGCACTACGGGGCGACCAAAGCGGGCATGCTGGGCTTCATGCGCTCCGCCGCAATCGAGCTGGCGAAGTACGGGATTACCGTGAATGCGATTCTGCCGGGCAATATCGAGACGGAGGGGTTGGGCGACATCGGCGAGGAGTACCGACGCCAGATGGAGGCGGTGATTCCGTTCAAGCGGCTGGGCAAGCCCGAAGATGTCGCCTACGCCGCGCTCTTTTTCGCCTCCGACGAGGCGTCCTACATCACGGGGCAGACGCTGATTGTGGACGGCGGGCAAATCCTGCCCGAATCGAGCCTCGCGCTGGAGGGCATATAAGTCAGCGGCGTCAGCCTCCCTGCTGGGATATAATTCTGCCTGTGAAACCACGCCGAGATACCCAGCATGCGGAGGTTGACCCGATTGCGGAGCGAGACCGCATCTGCGTCGTGCTGCGTCAACATCTGCCCGAGCTGCAGCGACGCTACCAAGTGCGTGCGCTGTGGCTGTTTGGGTCGCATGCACGCGGCGAGCCGCGACGTCGAAGCGACATCGATGTGCTGGTAGAGTTCAGCGAGATGCCGTCTCTGCTGGAGTTGGCGCGACTCCAGCGGGAACTGAGCCTGCTGCTGGGCAAGCGCGTCGATCTCGCGCTCAAGGACGCCCTCAAGCCCCATATCGGCAAGCGAATCTTGGAGGAAGCGATTCCTGTATGAGACGACAAACGCGCACAATCCGTGATTATTTGGAAGATATTCTCCGATATGCAGAGAAAGTGCAAAACTTTGTAGCAGATGTGCCCTCGCTGGAAGCATTCGCAGAAGACGAGATGCGGGTGATGGCGACCATTCGCGCTTTGGAGGTCATCGGAGAGGCGGTCAAGCATATCCCAAGTTCCCTTAGACGCAAGCACCCAGAGGTTCCTTGGCGCGACATTGCGGGAATGCGCGACATTCTCATACATGGGTACTACGATGTCAGCGTAGAAATTGTCTGGAAAACCGCTCGCGAAGACATCCCGCCGCTACGCCAAGAGGTGCTTCGCATTCTCGACGCCGTTGGGCGCGATTAGCAGCGTCGGCTAACCGCCGAGGCGTAGCACACAACAACTGTGCGCTGCTTATCGCTCGTAGGCGTAAAAATGGTTCACGGGGCTGTGTCCTGCGCCGATGGGCTGCGCGGCACGCAGGGCAGCGGTGAGGTAGTGCTTCGCGCGGGCAATCGCCTCCAGCGGTTCGTGCCCCTGCGCCAGCAGCGCGGCAATCGCCGCCGAGAAGGTGCAACCCGTGCCGTGCGTGTGCGGCGTGTCGATATGTTCAGCGGGCAGCCAGCGCATCGACGCGCCGTCGTAGACCAAATCGTCCGCGCAGTCGGCGAGATGCCCCCCCTTGACCACCACGATTCGCGCGTCCAGCGCGTGAATCGCTCGCGCAGCCTGCTCCATCGTCGGCTTGTCATGCACTTCGAACCCCGCCAGCACGCTCGCCTCGCCCAAGTTCGGCGTCACGACATACGCCAGCGGCAACAACTCGCGCCGTAGCGCGTCGATGGCGTCCTCGCGCAACAACCGATCGCCGCTCTTGGCAACCATCACGGGGTCAACGACCAGATGCTCGATACCCCAGCGTCGCACGCGCTCGGTGACGACTTGGATAATCTCTGCGCTGAACAGCATGCCCGTCTTGGCGGCGTGCGCGCCGATGTCGCTCATAACCGAGTCGATCTGCTGCCCCACAAACTCTGGGTCTACGGGGTAGACGCCCTGCACGCCGAGCGTGTTCTGGGCGGTGAGAGCGGTAATCGCGCTGCTGCCGTACACCCCCAGCGCAGCGAAGGTCTTCAGGTCGGCTTGGATGCCCGCGCCGCCACCCGAATCGGAGCCTGCAATCGTGAGCGCCTTGCGCATACGGGTATTGTACCCAGCGTTGGGGTCAGCGCAGGTAGCGTAGCAGCCCGCCCGTCATCTTCAGCGGCGAGAAGTGGCGCGTCAAGTAGCGCAGTTCGGGCAGCATCCGACGCGCCGTTGCGCCGCCCATCTTCAGGCTCGGCGACGCCAGAAACGCCATCAGCCAATCGGTAATCCGATGCACCCGCGCGCTGTAGGGGTACCACCACAGCTCGGGCTTACCCGTGTAGACCTCGCTCACATACTGGGGCTGCACCAGCTCGTACAGCCCGAACTCGCCGTGCGTGCGCCCGACGCCTGAGTCCTTGACCCCGCCCCACACCCCGTAGCTATCGCCGTAGGCGACGATGTGCGAGTTGACGCTCACCGAGCCGCACTCCAGCAGCGGCGCGAGCCGCTGCGCTTTGTGCGGGTCGCGCGTCCATATTGAAGCCGTCAGCCCGAACGCGCTCGCATTCGCCTTGCGCACGGCTTCCTCCGCGCTGGCGACGGGCTGCACCATCACCAACGGTCCGAAGGTCTCTTCCTGCATGCCGAGCATCTCGTCGCTTGCGTCGGCGATGAGCGTCGGTTCGTGATACAGTTCGCCCAAGTCGGCGCGCCCGCGCCCGCCCAAGAGCACGCGCCCACCCCGTGCGCAGGCGTCCTCGATGTGCCGCTGCACGCGCTCCAATTGGAACCGCGCCACCACAGGACCCATGTCGGTCTCCTCGTGCAGGGGGTGTCCGAGCCGAATCTTCGCCAGCTCCGCCCGCAATGCTTCCAGGAACGGCTCGTAGGCGTGCTGCTCCACATAGACGCGCTCGACGGAGGCGCAGGTCTGACCCGCGTTCACCATCGATGCCCACGCGATGCCCTGCGCGGCATGCTGAATATCGGCGTCCGCCAGTACCAGCGCGGGGTCTTTGCCGCCAAGTTCCAGGATTACCTTTTTGTTGGTCTTGGCGGCTTGCTCGGCGACCGTGCGTCCGATGGGCACGCTGCCCGTGAAGATGACGCCGCGTACGGTCGGGCTGGCGAGCAGCGCACTGCCCTGCGGCGCGCCCCCCTGAACCACCTGCACCAACCCTTCGGGGAAGCCCGCCCGTTCGAACAGCTCCACCACCTTCGCGCCTGTCAGCGGGGTCAGCGGCGAGGGCTTCAGCAGCGCGGCGTTGCCCGCCAGCGTCAACGCCATCAGCTGCGTCATCGGGATGGTGAATGGGTAATTCCACGGAGCAATCACCGCCCACACACCGTAGGGATGGAAATAGTAGGTGCTACGGCGGTCGCTGAAGAACGGGTTCTTGGAGCGCACGCGGCGCGGCTGCAGCAGGCGCACGCCGTCGTACATCAAAAACGCGCTCACATCCAGCGGCGGGAACAGCTCCACAATCATCGCCTCGATGCGCGGCTTGCCCTGCTCGCGGGCGACCAGCTCGGCAATCGCGCGCCGCTCCTGCAGAATCAGCCGCTTGAGCCGACGCAGCGGCTCGACGCGCTGGTGCAACGGAACCTCCCGCCAGTGCAGGTACGCCGCGTGCGCCCGCGCTATCATTCCCTCAATCGCCTCTGGCGGCATGACGGCGACCTCCCCCACGACGCTCCCGTCCGCAGGGCTTTTGACCACAATCCGCTCCATATGCCTTAGATTCGAACAGGTGTTCAAATTCTCCTGCAGAGCAGGAATCGCGAAAAGCCGTCTCGAATCTCTTCTGCGGGTGAGTCTATGAGAGTCTGGCGAAGTTTCTGGGTGTTCGCAATTGCGCTGGGCTGGCTGCAGGTGACGGCGCAGCATGCCGACCTCTCGCAAGACCCGCTGCTGCAAAAGCGCATCACCGTCTGGCTCAAGATGGAACCCCTGCGCGACGCCCTACGCACCATCGGCAAACAAACAGGCGTCGCGCTGCGCTGCCAAGACGCGATTGCCGACGAGAAGGTCACCGTCTTTGTGCGGGAGCGACCTGCGCACGAGATCCTGACGCAGTTGGCGGGCGCGTTGCGCTATGCGTGGCGCAAGGATGAGGATGCCTATGTGCTGTATGTGCCCGACGAAACGCGCCAAGCGGAGGAGAAAGCGGCGCGTGCGATTCGCGAGCAACGCGCCCGATGGCTCCGCGAGACGCTGCACGCCGCGCGCGAACTGGCTGCTGTGCCCGTACAACAGCGGATTGCGCTCTGCAAAACGCTTTGGGAGTCGTCCGAAGACGCCGAAAAGGCTCTGAAGCCGCGCTGGCGGGGGCTGATTTACTGGATGGCTCCTCAGAGCGAAATGCGCGCGGTTGGCGACCCTACCGCTGGCGACCATCTCTACGAGGAGACGGGGGTCTACAGCTATATGCTGCCCGGCGTGGCGTGGATGTGTCTCGCCTCGCTGCCTGAGCGCGGCGTGAGCGCACTGATGCGCGGGGAGTGGGTCGGCTTCAGCAGCAAGCCCGCCGAAGGCATCTACCCATTCCCGCCAGAGGTGCGCTTGCCATCGATTATGCGCAACTCCATGACTGACCTCACAAGAGAGCCAGCTGCTTATGAGACGGAGCCTCATAACCCAGAGTTTGTGGGGGTGTGGGTGTGCTATCGCCCGCATACAGCTCTACTGGAGTATCGCGTCGCGAGCGTTCGCAAGCATCGCCATATAGAACAAGGTTTCACGAGCGATTCGGTTCTCCTGTATTACGAAGACAGATTTCTCATGCTTGCGCGTGCGGAGGAGGATGAGAGAAAAACGCTGGACTACTGGACACAGTGGGCAACGCCCGATGAGGCACTGGAAAAACTGCTGAAAGCGCGTCTCTCGTCGTCGGCGAAACTGCCTCCGCCGCCCCAGTACCCTGACAGAGTTTTGGGGTTTACGGAATACCTGACAACGGCAGATATGCTGGAACAAGTCGCGCGGCTCACCAACGCGCCCGTGATTGCCGACGCCTTCCGCACCGCGCGGGTGCAGAATTTCGATATGCGTCTCAGGTTGAACTTTGTTGTAGAAGAGTTGTTGGGACATCTGTGGCTACGCTGGGACAATTCGGGCTACCTGCTGGGACGGCATCAGCGGTACTGGGAGCGTCGCCCTGCAGAGATGCCCGAAGCGTGGCTGCGCCCCCTGGAAGAGAAGTACCTCAAGCGCACGCTGGGACTGTGGGACTATGCAGAACTGGCAGGTAAAATGACGCAGGCGCAGATCGACTCGCTGTATCTTCTTGATAGACCGCTGACCCAGTTTGACCTTACGCCGCTGCAAGATTGCCTGCTCGCGTTGCGTTTTTTGGCGTCGCTGAACGCCACGCAACGGCAGTTGCTGGCGTCGGGTGCGTGGTTGCCCGCTGCGCAACTCACACCCCCGCAACAGAGACGATTCGCCGAAGCGCTGGGCGACCGATTTCCGCCCCTGCAGCAGCTCTTCCGCGAGCCGATTCCACCAGCAGATGTGGAAGTCAATCACGGTCAGTGGAGAAGCCGACGTGGCGACACTTATCTGGAGTCGCATGTGGAGGAGACCGACGCTCAGAGCGAGCCGACTCAGTTGCCTGACGCGCCTGCCGTGCGCATGAAAAAGTATCCCGACATGAGGATTTACACGCTCGAGGGCGAGCGAGAATCCATCACCAGTACCGACCCCAACTCCATACGCGAGACACTCAGTGAGGGCAGAGCCGAGATTCACGACGGCAAGTGGTTCACTGAAACCTATCAAGTGAGCGTGATCGAGTTCACGGCTCCGAACAGGCAGCCGAAGCGGTACCTCTTCGCGATTGAGTACCGCGACCCGTACACGCTGCCTGCGGAGCCTGCGCAAAAAACCAATACGGAGGACTCAGAGAAGCCATGAAGACGCTCTCACCGCCCGTTGAGGTTGCCTCTATACGCAAGGCGACGCTGCTGGAGTGTCTGCTGGCGGCGGTCGCGTCGGGCGCGCTGCTGGCGTTCGCGTTGCCGCCGTTCGATGTGCCGCTGCTGGGCTTTGTTGCGCTTGCGCCGATGATGGCGGCGGTGCTGCGCGCCTCGGCTATCCCCGCACTGGTTAGCACGCTGCTGACGGGCATCGTGGCAGGCACGGTAATGACCGCATTCCTGTCGGGCATCGGCGACGGCTTCGGCAGCCCGACGCTCGCGCTTGCCTACTTCGCGGTGTTCGGCGCGGCGATGTGGTTCCCGCTGATGGGCGCGCGCGTGCTGGGCGCAGGGCGCACGGGGGCGGTTGTGCTAGCGTCGGCGCGTTGGGCGTGCTGACCGAGTGGCTGGCGGCGCGACTGGACTACCCGTTCACCCTCGCGCTGGTGCTGTGGCGGGACGCGCCGCTGCTGTGGCTCGCAGGCTGGGTGGGCGTGTGGGGGCTGTCGTTCCTTGTGTGGGCGACGAACGCTGCGCTCGCGCTCGCCGCGACGGAGCGTCGCCTGAACGCCCCGCTCAAGGTACTGGCAGGCGGCTTGCTCGCGCTGCACCTGCTGGGCTGGCTGCAGCACGCGCTTATCCGCGAGGGCGAGACGCTGCGCGTGGCGGTTGTGCAGTGGCAGGGCGACTACGCGGCGCTGATTGCACAGGCGAAGGCGCAGGGCGCGCAACTCGTCGTGCTGCCCGAAGCGTGCTGCTCATCCGACGAGGGGTCGCGCTGGGCGCGGCAGATGCAGGTGTGGCTCATCTTCGGCGCATCCTACGGGGGCAACGCCGCGATACTCGCCGCGCCCGACGGAACACTCAGCGAGCCGTACTACAAGATGTACCCCTTCGGCAACGAGCCGCCTTCGTGGGAAGCGGGCGACCCCGTGCGGGCGTTCCCGTCGCCGTTCGGCACGCTCGGCGCGGTGATTTGCTACGACACGATGTTCACCGAGCCGTGTCGTCGGCAGGCGTTGAACGGCGCGCGACTGATTGCCGTGCCGACCTTCGACCCCTACGCGCCAGGCTACCTGCTGCACCACCTGCACGGGGCGACGACCACCCTGCGCGCGGCGGAGCATCATGTGCCGCTGGCGCGTGCGGAAGAGCGCGCTGCGTCGATGATTGCGGATGCGTGGGGGCGCGTGCGGGCGTATGCGCCGCCTGAAGCGCAACTCGCGATTGCCGATGTGCCGCTGGGCAGCGGGCGCGGCACGCTCGCCTCGCGCGTCGGCGACGGCTATGTGCTGCTGTGCCTGCTGCTGGCAGCGGGGATTGGGTACACTCACAGACGCCGTGAGCAACCCCAGCCCTAAAATGCCCCTCAAGCCCCGTCAGGAGGCGTTCTACCAGCGGGTGCGGGCGGTCTATCGCGAGGCGGGGATGACGCCGCCGTCGGTGCGCGAGGCGTCGCGTATTGTCGGCGCGCCGCCCGACGCCATTCGCGCCATGCTCCAAGTCGGCATCGAGCGGGGCGAAATCGCCGACGCGGGCGAAGGGGTCTACTTCGCCGTAGAGACGCTACACGCGCTCGCCGAGCAGTTGCGGAGCCTCCCGCCGCCGATCAAGGTCGCCCAAGTGCGCGATTTGACGGGCAGTTCGCGTCGGTACGCTGCCGCCGCACTGCGCTGGCTGCGCGAGGAGGGCAAGCTTCCCTCACCCATGCACGACAACTAATGCCAACTGCATATTCAAATTTCGCGATTGCCCCCCCTCCATAAGGTTTCCCCCGCTTCGCGAGGGGAACCGCGCTGGGTTAGGTTCCCCCTGCGAGCAGGGGGAACCTAACCTTAGGGAGGGGGTTGCTAATCGCCCGTGCTTTTGTGAAGTTTGTCCTTGGCGATCGGAATTAGCACCCACTGCCGAAGTTGAACAGCACCTGCAATAGGTCGGCGTCGTCCACCACGCCGTCGCAGGTGACATCTTCGGGCAGGAACTGCCCCGTGTTGCCGAACGCGAACAGCACCGCCAGCAGGTCAGCGTCGTCGATGCAGCCGTTGAGATCCACATCGCCGCCCGCCGTAATGCAGCAGCCGCTCGCGCTGACAAACGACGCGCCCGTGAGCTGGATGAAGTACCGCTCGACGGGCGGCAGCGTCGCGCCTGCCCACGCTGCGACGGGCTGGTCAGCGCGGATGCCATCAGGGCAACGCACGGCGTTTCCAGAGCCTGTTGGGTTCCAGATGGGTTGCCCGTCGCGCGCCACAGGATCGCGATTGTAGCGGCTAATCGCCAGCAGGTAGACGCCTGGCTGTTGGATGCAGTTCGTGCGGTTATCGATGCGCGATTGCAATCCGCCGCCCGTGTCGGGATTGTCGTCGTTATGCACCACGCCGCGACCGTTGCACTTGAACAGCCACAGCTGCGTGTCCCACGCGGTGGATCCCACGGTGCTGGCGGAGAACGCCGTGGGGTCGGTAATGCAGATGACAAACATATCCACATCGTCGGCGCCGAGGCGTCCACGAATGCGCGGCACAGGAGTCTGGCATGCCTGCGCGTTCGAGTTGCTGATGATTTGCGCGGTCGCAGGCAGGTCGCCCGCGTCGCCGCCGCCGTTGTCCGTCTCGTCCCAGCCGTTGAACGGTGGGCACGCGGGAATATCCGACGGCGCAGGCGCAGTGAACGCGCCCGTCAGCGTGATCTCGTAGTTGCCTGAAACGGCAGTCGTGCCGACCCAGCCCGTCACGCGCGAGCCGCTTTCGGGACCGTCGGGACAGCGCACCGCGCGGAAGGGAGTGTGTGCCCAGATTAGTTTGTCCTCACATCCAATCGCGTCGCGGTTGTAGCGCGTGACGGCGATGAAGTAGACGCCTGCCGAGCGTCCCGTGAGGCAGCCCGTGCTGTTATCAATCGTGGATCGGCTAAGATTCGTGCCTACAGCATCGTCGTTGAACACCACGCCCTTGCCTTCCGCATCAAAAAGCCACAGCTGGGTGTCGAAGGGGGTCTCGTTATTGACGGTAGTTGCGGAGAAGTTGGCAGGGTCAGCAATGTAAATCGCATACATGTCGACGCCGTTCTCTTCCAGCGTGCCGCGGATTGCGCCCAGTGCGGTGTTGGTGTCGGTTCCCGTTGCTTGGGCGGTTTCGGGCAGATCGCCTGCGTCGCCCTGTTCCTGATAAGTGATTTGCGCGCGCGCCGTCGCCAGCAGCGCGCACAGCGCCAGCGTCCACAAAGTTAGTCGCATCATCATAAGCCTCCTTTCGGCGTAGTCGCCTACAGTGTATTATACACCAAATTCGCTATCTCAGCGCCTGCGCCTGCTGAGCCACCAGAGCAAATCGCGTAGCGTGCGCCACAGCAACCGCTGCGGCAGTCGTCCCCGTCGGAGCGCACGCAGAACCCCCAAAAGACGCAGAATGCGGAACAGTATCCCCATAGCCGTCCTCCGCGCGGGAGTATACCCGCAGGCGGTATAATCTGGGCATGCAGCGGGCGCGGATTCTGTGTATCCCGAACCTTTCGGAGGGGCGCGACACGGCGACGATTCGGGCGATTGTGGACGCCGTCGCGAGCGCGAAGGTGCAGATTCACCACCTATCGTGGGACGAAGACCACCATCGGGCGGTGCTGGCGTTTTCGGGCACGCCCGCGCAGGTGCGACGGGCAGTGTTGCAGATGGGCGCGGTCGCCGTCGAGCGGATAGACCTCACGCGCCATCGGGGGGCGCACCCGCGGATCGGCGCGGTGGATGTCGTGCCGTTTGTGCCGTTGGAGGGGCTGACGCGCGAGCAGGCGGTCGCGTGGTCGCTTCGGGTCGCCCGAAGTTTCGCGCGGCGGCTGCGCGTGCCCGTCTATTTGTACGAACACTCGGCGCGTGAGGGGCGCATTCGCGACCTGCCGACTTTGCGCAAGGGCGAGTTCGAAGGCTGGGTCGGCAAGCGGCTCACAGGCGAACGCGCGCCCGACTTCGGACCCAAGCGGCTACACCCGACCGCAGGCGCGACGGTGATGGGCGTGCGCGACCCGCTCATCGCCCTCAACTGCTACATCCACCCGCCCGACTACGACCTGGCGCGGGAGATTGCCCGCCGTATCCGCGCCGAACGCGAGACGAACCCCGCGCTGCGCGGCGTGCGCGCGCTGGGGCTGTGGCTGCCCTCGCGCCGCACCGCGCAGGTCTCCCTCAACATTACGCAGACCTACCAGACCGACATGTTCCGTGTAGTGGACGCCGTGCGTCGAGTCGCCGACGCGATGCGCGTGGAGGTCGTCGCAACGGAGTTGGTGGGCGTCGTGCTGGCTCAAGACGCCGCACGCGCGTTGCAATCCGCGCTGGAGATGCTGGGATTCGATTCACAGCAAATTGTGCGCTAATCGTCCCCCTTCTTAGGTCTGAGAAAGGCTACATCGCTTGGGTTCGCTGTGGGCAGGTACGCCCACTCTTTACCCTCACCCCGAGCCCCTCGCCCACGCTGTGGGCGAGGGGTGAGCCGCGCGCTGACCTGTTTGGAGTGCTGAAGCGCCCGCTTCAGCGTGGGCGGAAGCTTCGCTTCCGCACTCCACAATCCCCCTCTCCCGTCTCGCGGGAGAGGGGGGCATAGGGGATGAGGGCAATACGGCGCGCCTGCCCGTTCTCGCCCGCGCAGGGAAAATCGTCTCTGCCGCAGCGACTCCGTGCCGAACCGATGTACCCTTATCAGGGGAGCAATCATAAACTCTGCCCACGCGGTTGGTATCAGATTGCCCGCTGCAGCGCGTCGATCAGCCCCACCATGCGCGTGAAGTAGTCGCGGGCGGGGTCGGGCGCTTCGAGCGTGTCGGCAAGCACCAGCGGGACTTGCAGCAGGCGCGCGGCGGTCGCGCCCAGCGGCGATTCGTCGGCGCACAGCACCATCGCGACGCGCGCCCGCCGCGCCCGCGCGATGGCGTTGCGGAACGCCTGCAGGCTGGGTGGGCGTTCGTGGTCGGGCTGCAGGCTGCCCAGCGAGCGCATGCCCAGCCGCTGCGTCAGCGGGTGGTAGGCGTCGTGCACCGCGAGGTATGCCTTGCCCTGCAGCGTCGCACGCGCCTCACGCGCCCGCACTGCCAACTGCCGAAACAGCAGCTCGGTTCTGCGCCATGCCTGACGCTGCGCCAGCCCCAGCAACCCATCCTGCGCCGCCCAGCGCAGAATCTGCCTGCAACTTTGCCGCGCGTAGTCCAAGTGCAGCCAGATGTGCAGGTCGTCGGGGGTGGGGCGCAGGTGATCCAGCAGCCTGCGGATGGGCACTCTGCCGCGCAGGGCGCGTTCCAGCGCAGGCAAGTAGCCTTCCAGCCCGCCGCCGACCGCCAGCACCGCCGTCGCCTGCAACGCGGTATGCACCATGCGCACCGTCAGCGGCGTCTCGTGCGCGTCCGCGTTGCGCGGCTGCAACAGCGCGACGGGCAACTCCAGCGCGCGCGCCCAGTCTGCTGCCACCGCCAGCGTCGCCGCATACATCGTGCTACCCCTCGCGCATCTGCGGGAAGAAGATGACCTCGCGAATCGACTCCGCGCCCGTCAGCAGCATCGCCATGCGGTCAATCCCGATCCCCAGCCCGCCTGCAGGGGGCATGCCGTACTCCATCGCCAGCAGGAAGTCCTCGTCGAACGGGTGCGCCTCCTCGTCGCCCGCTTGGCGCAACGCGAGTTGCTGCTCGAAGCGGGCGCGCTGCTCCAGCGGGTCGTTCAGCTCCGAGAAGGCGTTGGCGACCTCCTTGCCGAAGATGTAGCCTTCGAAGCGGCGCGTGAAGCGCGGGTTGTCAGGCTCGCGCTTTGCCAGCGGCGAGGTGTCCAGCGGGAAGCCGTATATGAAGGTCGGCTGCTGCAGATGCTCCGCCACGCACTTTTCCAGCACCTTCTCGATAATGCCGCCGACGGTGTCCTTGCGCTCCACATAGATACCGACCTTCTCGGCGGCTTGGACGGCGCGCTCCAGCGTCTCGAAGTCGGCTTCGGTCAGCCCTGTATGCTCCCGAATCGCGTCCATCAGGCGCACCCGCCGCCACGGCTGGCTGAAGTCCACCTGCACGCCGTGCATCTCGAACACCGTTCTGCCGAACACCTGCTCGGCGACATGGCGGAACAGGTCTTCCACCAGCGCCATGATGTCTTCGAGGTTGGCGTAGGCTTGGTACAGCTCGAGCATCGTGAATTCGGGGTTGTGGCGGGTGGAGATGCCCTCGTTGCGGAACACGCGCCCGATTTCGTACACGCGGTCGATGCCGCCGATGAGCAGGCGTTTGAGGTGCAGCTCCAGCGCGATGCGCAGTTGGAACTCGCGATCCAGCGCGTTGTGGTGCGTGATAAACGGGCGCGCCGCCGCGCCGCCCGCCAACGGCTGCAGAATCGGCGTCTCCACCTCCAAAAAGCCCCGTGCGTCCAGAAAGCGGCGGATTTCGCGTATCATCGAGCAACGCGCCAGCAGCCGCGCGCGCGAGTCGGGGTTCACCAGCAGGTCTAAGTACCGCTGGCGGTAGCGCTGCTCCACATCGTGCAGTTCGTACCAGCGCTGCTCGCCCTTCTCTTTGGGGAACGGCACGGGGCGGATAGCTTTCGCCAGCAGGGTGAACTGCTGCACATGCACGGTGATCTCGCCCGTGCGCGTCTGGAACACAAAGCCCTCCACGCCCAGATAGTCGCCCAAGTCCCACAGGTCAATCAGGGTGTAGCGCTCGCCCTGCTCGTCCGCTTTGAGGTAGATTTGCAGTTTGCCTGTGCTGTCCATCAGGTGCGCGAAGGTCGCCTTGCCCATCTTGCGGATGGCGGTAATGCGCCCTGCGACGGCGACCGTTTGCCCCTGCAGCGTCGCGTAGCCGTCGTGGACTTGCTGCAGCGTGTGCGTGATGGGGAAGCGTTCAACGGCGAAGGGATCCAGCCCCTGCGCCCGCAGCTGCTGGAGTTTCTCCTTGCGGATCTGCACCAGTTGGCTCTCGTCCGTAGCGGGATGGCGGCTCTCGTCGTGCATGGCGGGAATTGTACCTGAAGTGTGCCTGACGCCGATTGCCGAAGCGCACTTCACATTCCACGCCGCCTACCCATCACCCCTCGCGCAGGTAGTCCAGCACCTGCTGGGCGAGCTTGCGCGTCATGGTGGGCACAGACGCCAGCTCGTCCACGCTCGCCGCACGGATGCGGTCGATGGAGCCGAACAGGCGCAGCAGCATCTTCTTGCGGCGGGGTCCGACGCCCGGAATCTCGTCCAGCGGCGACTTGACGGCGCGCTGGTCGCGCAGCTTGCGGTGATAGCTGAGCGCGAAGCGGTGCGCCTCGTCGCGGATGCGCTGCAGCAGTTGCAGCCCCTTGCTGTGGCGGGGTAGCTCCAGCGGCTCGTCGGCGTCGGGCAGGATAATCAGCTCGTGTCGCTTGGCAAGCCCGACGGCGGGGATTTGCAGCCCCAGCGCGCGCATCGCCTCCAGCGCAGCGTTCAGCTGACCCTTGCCCCCGTCGATGAGCATCAGGTCGGGCAGCGTGCGCCACTTCTCGTCGCCTGAGAGCGCCTCGCGCAGACGGCGCGTAATCACCTCGCGCATCATCGCGAAGTCGTCGGGGCTTTCGGGATGCCAACGGATGCGGAACCGCCGATAGTCCGACTTCTTCGGCTGTCCGTTCTCCAGCACCACCATGCTGCCGACAGGCGCCGTGCCCTGAATGTTGGAGATGTCGTATGCCTCAATGCGCATCGGCGGGTTCGGCAGCCCCAGCGCGTCTTGCAACTCCTGCAGCGCAGTCGCCACCCACTCGGTCTGGTGCGCCAGTTCCTCGCGCAGGCTCTGCAGGGCGAGTTCGGCGTTGTGCGCGGCGAGTTCGAGCAGTTGCGCGTCCTCGCCGCGATGGGGCACGCGAATCTCCACCCCGCGCCCGCGCCTCTGACGCAGCCACTGCGCGATAATCTGCGCCTCGGTCACCTCGTAGGGCAATAGGATACGGTCAGGCACTTCGGGCGCGTCTTGGTAATACTGCTTCAGAAACTCGTTCATGATGGCGTTGGGGTTCTCTTCCGCGCCTTCGGAGAGGAAGTAGGCGCGTTGCCCCAGCAGTTTGCCGTTGCGGATGAAAAACATCTGCACGCACGCGCCGCGCTCGTCTTTCACGAGGGCAATCACATCCTCGTTCACGCCGTCGGGCTGCACGACTTTTTGGCGTTGCAGCACTTCCTGCAGGGCGCGGATTTGGTCGCGCAGGGCGGCGGCGCGTTCGAACTCCAGGTTCTCCGCCGCTTGCTCCATCTGCGCCGTGAGTTGGCGCAGCAGGTCGTCGCCCTTGCCCTCCAGAAACAGCGCGACCTGCTGCACAATCTGGCGGTACTGCTCGGCGTCCGCCAGCCCCGCGCAGGGCGCAAGGCAACGCCCCATGTGATGATACAGGCATGGACGCTGCTTCGGCGTGCCGTCCCACACCTTGCCGCACGGGATCAGTGGGAAGGTGCGATGCAGCAGGCGGTGCGTCTCCCACACCGCGCCTGAGTTCGCGAACGGACCGAAGTAGCGGTTGCCGTCTTGGCGCACGCGGCGCGTCACCAGCAGGCGCGGGAACCGCTCGCGTACCGTCAGGCACAAGTACGGGTACGACTTGTCGTCGCGCATCAGCACATTGTACGGGGGGCGATGCCGTTTGATGAGGTTGCACTCCAGAATCAGCGCTTCCAGCTCGCTGTCGGTGACAATCCACTCCAAGTCGGCGATTTTGCGCACCATGCGGGCGGTTTTGGGGGTGTGCTGCGCCGACTTTTGGAAGTAGGAGCGCACGCGCTGGCGCAGGTTGACCGCCTTGCCGACATACAGCACCGCGCCCTGCGCGTCCTTGAAGATGTAGCACCCCGACTGCTTCGGCAGCGTCTTGAGTTTCGCCTGCAGGCTCTCGGACATCGCATGAATTGTACCTTTGGGCTGGTACAATAGTAGCGGCGAGGTGAGGCGATGGGACAGGTCAAGTGCGGTTGGGCGCGTCGGCGCAAGTGGCGGTACTTAGACGGTACGCTGCCCGCGCCGCAGAAGCGTCAGGTCGAGGCGCACCTGCAGGTGTGTATCCCGTGCCGTGTGGAGTTTACGCAGGCGCAGGAGGCGTTGAACGCGCTGGCGGCGGGCAAGCCGCTGACCCCAGAGCAGCAGCGCGCGCTGCAACGCCCGAAGCCCGCGCTGACCCCCAGCCGTGCGGCGGCGGTCGCGATTCTTGCGCTGCTGCTGGGCGCGGGGGTCTACCTATGGCGGGTGCAAGGCGAGGCGCTGCTGGAGCGGCTGACGGCGCGGGGCGTGTCCGAGCCTGCCGCCGTCGCCGAGAGCGCAATCGCCGCGCCGACCCCTGCACCGACGGAGCCAGAGCCTGCCGTGCGCCCAGAACCCGCGCCTCTCGCGACACCGCCCGCTGAGCCGAAGCCCGTCGAGGTCGCGCCCAAGCCCGCCGAGACGCCCCCGCGCGCCGCGCCCCCTGCGCCCACACGCCGCGCCACGCCCAGGCGACCCGCCCCGCCACGACGCGCCAGCCAGCCCCCCAAACAACCCGCCCCGCCCGCTACTGCGCCTCCCGAAGGCACGGTGGAGGTCTACGACGCCGAAGGCAACCTGATTCAGCGCAAACGCCTACAGGAGAAGCGATGATGTTCCGACGGCAAGAGACGCTGATTACGCTGGAATCGCGCGGAAAAGACGCCCGCGAGGTGTTCGCGGAGCTGTTTGCGCAGGCGAAGGTGGACTTCGTGCTGCAGGTGGACATCGCGCGCCCTGTGTATCTGACGCTGCGCGAGACGCCGTTTCTGCGTGCGCTGCAACTGCTGTGCGAGGCGACCAACACGCGCTACAGCGTGCGCGACGGGGTCTACTACATCGCGCCGCTTGCCGCTGCCCCGCCGCCCCCGCCCGTGCAGGCGACGGAGCGACCGCGCGCGGTGCGACTGGTCGGCAGCGGGCTGACCCTGCGTGGGGTCGCCGCCGAAATCAGCAAGCAGGCGGGCGTGAAGGTGACCGTTAGCCCCGACGCGCCCGACCTGCGCTTCAACCTGAACCTGCCGAGCGTGTCGGTGGAAGCCGCGCTGGACGCCCTGTGCGACGGCACGGGACTGCGCTGGCAGAAGCAGGGCGACGGGTATGTGATTGCGCCCAGTGGCACGCCCCAAGCGCGCCCTGCCGCCGCGCCGACCGCGCAGACGCCCCCCGCACGCCCCGCGCCCGCCAACCCGCGCACTGCGCCCAGCCGACCCGTCGCGCCCGACCAGCCCCTGCGCTGCCCCAAGTGCCGCTACGCCCTGCAACTCGACTGGCGCTACTGCCCAATCTGCGGCGCGTATGTCAAGCACCTGACCGACCGCGCCAAGCGCGAACAGGAGGCGCAACAACCGCGATGACCTGCTACTTGCACCCGCACACGCCCGCCGTCGCCCAGTGTACCGAGTGCCAGCGTCCCGTGTGTGAAGTGTGCCTCGTGCGGGTGAACGCGCAGCCGTACTGCGAACACTGCGCCGTGAACCGCCACACCCAAAGCCCCTTCTGGGCGGGCGTGTTCAGCCTGTTCGTGCCTGGGCTGGGGCAGTTCTACAACGGCGACTGGCTCAAAGGCGTGCTGATTCTGCTGACGGGCTGGCTGATCCTGCCGTGGGTGTACGGGATCATCGACGCCGCGCTGACGGCGCAGGCGATTGCGCAGGGTGAGCGCACGGCGACCACCATACCGCAGGGCTACATCATCCTCGCGCTGAAAATCGGCGTGCTGGGGCTGAGCTGCCTCTACATCGGGCTGGTATGGAGCCTCATCAGCTTCGGGCTGGCGATGGCGGGAATAAACGAGCTTGGGAACCCGTAGTGGTGAGCCGGGTGGGGATCGAACCCACGACCCACGGATTAAAAGTCCGTTGCTCTACCGCTGAGCTACCGGCTCACGGCAGAGAGTATACCCAACGCAGAGGTGGGATTGCAAGGGAGGATACCGTGAGCAGGAACAGACAGACAGAACATGCAGATCGGGTATCCAAGACCTGCATCTTTACGCTATACTACGACACATAGACGCTGGCAGGGTTGATATTGCACCGTTTGAGAATCCTAATCGCACTTTGAACCACTTGGGGAGCGCTGCCATGAGTACAGGTAAGCCAAGCCCCCAGCTGCTTGTATCGTTTTTGATTGACTACGGTTGAACCCACTGGTAAGACAACCGGCGGTATGCCTGTCTGGGGTATTAGATTTTGGTTGCTCAAAAACAGAACAACTTCTTCTCAGGCGCAAGACGGCAACGGTTGGCGCGAATATTCTCACACACAGGCATCGGAAAGGTATCCAACGCATAGT
>JAIMAN010000043.1 GCA_023511915.1 Armatimonadota bacterium | reverse complement strand
GGTTGCGGGGGTGGGATTTGAACCCACGACCTTCGGGTTATGAGCCCGACGAGCTACCGGACTGCTCCACCCCGCGTCGTTGCGCCATTAATATACCATGCGGCGAGGGGGTTTTGTCAAGGGGTGGGGGCGCATGGTGTATACTTTGGGTGATGTGGCTGGCGATTGTGGTCGGCGTCGGGCTGGCGCTGGGGGTACTGCTCCTGGTGAACTATTTGGCGACTCGCGCGACGCTGCGTCCCCCGCGCACGCCGTTTTTCATCACGCCGCGCGACTTGGGGCTGCCGTACCAGAATGTGGCGTTCCCGTCGCGCGACGGGATACGGCTGCACGGCTGGTGGCTACCCGCGCCAAAGCCCGTTGGAATCGCTATCCTGTGTCATGGCTACCTGATGAACCGCTGCGAGCCGTTGCCCGTCGCCCGTGAACTGTGGCAGGCAGGCTTCCACGGCTTGGTGTTCGACTTCCGCGCGATGGGCAAAAGCGAGGGCGATTTGTGTACGATTGGCGATTTGGAGCGGCTGGATGTGCTGTCGGCGGTGGACTTCGCGACGCGCACCGCGCCCGATTTGCCTGTGGTGGTCTACGGCGCGTCGATGGGCGGCGCGGCAGCCATCTTGGCAGCGGCGGAAGACCCGCGCATCCGCGCTGTGGTCGCCGATTCCGCCTACGCGCGGCTGAACATCGCCGTCAAGGACTGGTGGCGCAACGCGGTGGGCAAAGCGTCGGTTCTGTTGCACCCGACGCTGCTCATCGGTAGGCTCTACACGCGCCAGTCCCCGCACAAGGTCGCGCCCGAAGCGGTGATTGCCCACATCGCCCCGCGCCCCGTGCTGCTGATGCATGGCACGCACGACCAACTGATTCCGCCCGCCCACGCCGAGCGACTCTTCCAAGCCGCGCGCGAACCCAAGCAACTCTGGTGGGCGCAGGGCTGCGAGCATGTGCAGGCGCGCTACGAACGCCCCGACGAGTTCTACCCCCTGCTGGTGAACTTCATGTTGAAGGCGGTCGGCGCAGTGGACGCGGGGAAATAACCCGCCTGCAGGAATCGCGCCGTTGCCCGCGAATCGTTCCTGCTTGGCGAGGACGCATCCCATGAAACGCAACTACGGCGCAAACGACCAGATTCGAATCGCAATCATCGGCTGCGGCGGTATCGGACGCCACCACTACCGCCAGTTCGCTCGACTCAGCGGGCAGTGCCAAATCGTCGCCGCGTGCGATGTGTACCAGAAACACTTAGACGAGTTCCGCAGGCTCACAGGACGCCCCGACCTTGAGCCGTACACCGACTATCGGCGCATTCTGGAGCGCACGGACATCGACGCGGTGGTCGTCGCCACACCCGACCACTGGCACGCCAAAATGACCGTCGACGCCTGCGAGGCGGGCAAGCATGTGTTGTGCGAGAAGCCCGCAATGCACAATATCGCCGAAGGGCTGGCGATGGTGCATGCCGCCCGCGAACACAAGCGCATCGTCGCCATCGGACTGCAGCAGCGCAGCGGCGAGCATTTCAAGGAAGCCATCGAAATCGTGCGCTCAGGCAGGCTGGGCAAAATCACGACCGTTCACTGCTGGAATGTGGGCAACGAGACGCCCAACGGCATCGGCAACCCGCCCGACGGCGACCCGCCCCCAGGCTTGGACTGGGACTTCTGGCTCGGTCCCGCGCCGAAGCGACCCTACAACCCGAACCGCTGCATCTACAACTTCCGCTGGTTCTGGGACTACGCGGGCGGCAAGGTGGCGGACTGGGGCGTACACCTGATCGACATCGCGCTGTGGGCGATGGGCGAGCATAACCCGACTGAAGTCTGTGCTTACGGGGGCAAGTTCGCCCTGAACGACAACCGCGAGACGCCCGACACGGTGGACTGCATCTGGAAGTTCAAGGACTGGACGCTGCTGTATACGCACCGCGCGGGCAGCGACTATCCGCTGTACGGGCGCGGGTACGGCACGATGTTTTTCGGCGCGAACGGCAGCCTGTATGTCAGCCGCGAGGGGCTGGAGGTGCATCCCGACAAGGAGCGCATTCCTGCCTACAAGCGCGGCGGCTCGGCGCAAAGCGAGCCGTTCGCCGAGAACTTCCTGGCGGCGATTCGCGAGGGCGTCCCGCTGGCGGTCGATGTGCTGACGGGCGTGCGCTCGACGATTGTGCCGCTGCTGGGCAACATCGCCTACCGTGTGGGGCGCAGCATCCGCTGGGATGCTCAGCGTGCCCAGATTATCGGCGACCGTGAGGCGAGCGCGTTGCTTTCGCGCAACTGGCGCGCCCCATGGGGCATTCCCAAGCGGTACATCAAGCCGATTGGCTAAGCCCCCCGCAGGGTACAATACCGCCATGCACGGCGAAACGGCAGAGCGACTGTTCCGTGAGTATCTGGAGCGTCAGGGCTGGCGCTATTGGACGGAATCCGAGTTCCGCCGCGCGCTGGGGCTGAACAAAGCCTGCCCCGCGCCCGACTTCACCCTGCTGGACGACACAGGCGCGCCCGTCGCGCTCGTCGAAGTGAGCCAGTTTACAGGGGACATCGACGCGCTCGTCCCAGAGAACGGGCTGACGCCTGTCAAGACCTCGCCGCTGCCCCCAAAAGTACGCAAAAAAGCGAACCAGTTGCGCAGCGTCCTTCAGCAAGCAAGCGGGCAACTTGGCGACCTACCGACCATGCTGGCGCTGTATGACCCGCTGGGAGCGCAGACACATCGCGTGGTCATCTTACAACGCCTTCTGGGGTTGGCGCAGGCGGTGGACACTTATCCACTGGCTGGCAAGGTCGGCATGCAACAGTTGATGCTCACGCCAGAGGGGCAGTTCTTCCGATACGCGCCCCAAAACGCCCACTTGAGCGCGGTCGCTGCCCTACGCACAGAGAAAGTGTTCGCGCATCTCTCTGGATTGGAACGCGAAATCGCCGCGATTGAGGCGCAGGACTTTGAAGCGTTTGCGGATAAGTTTTGCGAAATCTACGAGAAACATCGCGCCATTAGCGCCCGCGTTGATGAGGAAGTTCCCGTGCTTGAAATTTTCCTAAACCCTGCCGCGCAGGTCCATAGGTACACTCTACTCTGATGCTAACCAATGAGGAGCGGCGCGTCGGAATCTACACGGAGTCGCACCAGCCGATTGACCCTGCGCAGGTCTCGCCCGATACGCCGTTAGAGGCGTTGAACCTCAACTGGCGCGAGCGCGATCTGCCTGAACGGGTACGCACCAAGCATGTGCATCGGCTGCATCCCTATCTGGGCAAGTTCATCCCACAACTGGCGGAGGTCTTCCTGCGCAAGTTTTTCCGACCCGAACAGACCGCGTTAGACCCTTTCGTGGGGTCGGGCACGACTCTGGTGCAATCGAACGAGTTAGGGATACACTCCGTCGGCTACGATGTATCGGCGTTCAATGTGATACTCTGTCGCGCGAAGACGCACACCTACGATGTGGCGCAGATGCGTCGCGAGGTGTTGGGCGCGCTGGCGTGTACGGAGCGCGCCTTGCAGCGGGCGCAGGGGCAACTCTCGTTGCTGATGGAGCCGCGCGAACTGCTCTATGAACACACGACCGCCCACGCCGACTACCTCCAGCAGTGGTACGCGCCGCAAGCCCTGCGCGAACTGCTAACCTATCGGCACATCGTAGAGCATGGGGACTACGAGTACAAGGACCTGCTGCGCATTATCCTCTCACGCGCGGCGCGCTCGGCTCGCCTGACGCCACACTACGACTTAGACTTTCCCAAGAAGCCGCAAACGGAGCCGTACTGGTGCTACAAGCATCGGCGCATCTGTGAGCCGACCACTGACGCGCTGAAGTTCTTGCGTCGCTACAGCCACGACACTGTGCGGCGCGTGGAAGAATTCGCGTGGGTGCGCACTGACGCCCGTGTGGAGGTTCGCCATGCCGACAGCCGAACGGCGCAGTTCCCCCCAGCGGACGGCGTTCTGACCAGTCCGCCGTATGTAGGGCTGATTGACTACCATGACCAGCACGCCTACGCCTATCACCTGCTTAACCTAACCGACCGCAGCGCGTGCGAGATTGGCGCGGCGTCTAACGGCGCATCCGAACGCGCCAAAGCCCAGTATGTCCAAGACATCGTGGCGGTTTTCCGCCGCGCGTTGGATTCGTTGCCAACGGGCGCGCCCCTTATCGTGGTCGCAAACGACAAGCACAATCTCTACGGCGAGATTGCTGCGCAACTCAATGTGCAAGTGGAGAGCGTACTGCAACGCCATGTAAACCGTCGTACAGGGCGGCGCTCCAGCGAATTCTATGAGTCTATCTTCATCTGGAGGAAGCCGTAGATGCCCCGTGCGCGACGCGAGCCCGCCCCAACAGCGCCCAAAACGCTCTCGGAAGCGACCAAAACTGCACTCAAGACATACCTCAAGCAATTTGTTGAGGGTCTAATCCAAGAGACCGCGAGACGGCACTCCGATCGGGACACCGAGGACGCTCCCTCATCAGGGCGCGGCACAGTCAAACCGTTTCATGAGGCTATACTACTGTCCCGTATTCGAGCCGTCAGCGAATTTGAACGCAGTTTCAGCACACGGCTGGGCAGCACCTTTGAAGCGTGCGCGCAGATAATCGCTGCGCAGTACCACAAGCAAGCACAACGCGGCTACAAACTTCACGCATCCGTCAGTAAAAGCGCACTTGAGGAAGTGAACATACAAATCAGAGCCTTCGAAAGTATGGCGACCCAAGCCCAACGGTTGCGTCTCGACGACATGGTAGCCGCTGTGCTATCCAAAGCATCTGATGACGATGCAGAGGAACTCTCGATCACCGCCGACCTCTACATTCTTCGCCATGATGGAACGGAACTTTTCTTCGAGATAAAGTCACCCCAGCCGAATAAAGGACAGTGCCTAGAAGTCACCCAGCGACTGCTACGCATTCATTTGGCGCGTCGGCAGCCCCCCCACCCGCAGGTACAGGCATATTTTGCTATGCCCTATAACCCGTATGGCGATGCCCGCAGTGATTACCGCTGGAGGTACGCCATAGATTACACGCCCTTTGAAGACGCCGTGCGGATAGGGCAAGAGTTCTGGAGCCTCGTCGGCACCGACTCCACCTACAATGAACTGCTCCAGATCTACGCGGAGGTAGGGCAAGAGTATGAGCAAGCAATCCTGCAACTCTTTCGCTAACCCATCCGAATCTCCCAGTCGTAGGGGATTTCGGGCGTGTTGTAGGGCAGGCGCAACTCGTCGGGCTGGGCGCGGTTGTACGGCTCCGTCGGGAAATTAACCAGCAGCGACGGCTCCGTGCCAATCGTCTTGTAGCCGTGCGCCACCAACGGCGGAATCACCAACAGCACGCGGTTGTGGTCGCCCAGATAGAACTCGTTCACCATCCCGTGCGTGGGCGAGTCGGGACGACGGTCATACAGCACCGCCTTCACCATGCCCTTGACCACCACCCAGTAGTCGGTCTGCTTCTCGTGCCAGTGCCATGCGCGGATGACGCCGGGATAGTTCAGCGACACATACGCCTGCCCGAACTTCTGGAAGATGGGGTCGTCGCAGCGGAGCATTTCCATCAGGTAGCCGCGCTCGTCGGCATGCGCGATTAGCGGCTTAATCTGGACGCCCTCGATGAGCCGTCTCTCCATCGCTACCTCCAGATAACCGTGGGCAGGGTGCGGTACGCTTCGTACTGCCGTGCGACGCCCGCTTCCTCTGTTCGCCCCTTGTGCAGCCAGAGCCGATAACGGAAGGTGAGCGTCTCGCCCCGCTTGAGCGTGTAGTCGCCCGTGCCTTTGGGCTTGCCCGCTTCAAAGTCGTGGACGCCGAACGGGTTGGCGGCGAACAGCCCGTAGTCGCGCACATGCCAGTAGGTCGGGTGGCGCAGGTTCGCAGGGTGGTCGAAGATGGCGATGCCCACCGTATCGCCTTCTACAATCCCTGTGTAGTCGCACCACGGGGCGCGTTTGCCCCACGCCTCGCGGTCGCGCAGCCCGCTGGCGTTCACAATCTGCCCACCCGCGTTGCGCGTGACCTCCATACTGCTGGCGACGCGCACGCCGAAAGTGCCCTCTTTGGTGTCGCCGAATTTGACATCGGCGTCCAGCGCGGTGAGCGCGACGGTGTAGTCCATCCAGCGGGAGTCGGGCGCGGCGTAGCAGATGACCTCCGTCGTCTCGTCCAAGATGGGCTTGCCGTCGGGCAGTTGCCACTGGTTGCGGGCGACCCAGCGCGCCAGCACGGGACCTGACTCGGCTCTCTCCAGCACGCGATGGACAATCACGCCCCGCCCTGCGCCCTCTGTCCAGAAGTCCGCGCCGTTCACCTCGCCGTGCGTGAACCAAAGAGAGCGGTGGTGCGGATGGTCGGTGCGTTCGCCTTGCACCAACTGCATCGGGAAGTGGCGCGTGATGGGCTTGTCGTTGGGTCCGTACACGGGGTACAGGTACGGTTTGGGCGCGCCACGCAGCACATATGCTGTGAATGGTTTGCCCTTGTAGGCAATCTGCAGGGCGTTCTCAGCGAGTTTGTGCGTGAAGCCGTCAACTGGGCGCGGGTTCGGGCGAATCGCGTAGTGGTGCGTCTTCCCGCGCGGCAACTCAGGCTCGATCCAAACCAAGTACCGCTTGCCCGCCGATTCGACCACCTGCGCGGGGATGAGTTCCGCGCTGCGCTGGAGCGCAATCGGGGACTGGGGCGGGACGCCGCGCCACTCCGCCCACATCGGCGTCTGCCGATACTCCGCCTGCCGCGCCGCTACCGAAATCCGCATCGACTCCGCCTCCATGCAACGGGATTATACCTCAAGTTTGGCAGGAACCTCACCGACTTGCGTCGAACACTGTTGCCATGCGTCCGATACGCGCGTCTGCACCCGGACGGGCAGGGATTGTGGGCAACCCCAGCGATATGTACGGGGGCGCGGTTATCTCCACTGCCGTGCCGTTGCGGGCGCGGTGTACCTTAGAACCTGCCACGCGCCTTACCTTCCAGTCCGCCAGGCGGTTGGTTACCCCAGACACGCTGGAGCCAGGGGGAGACGAATTCGATGTATGTTGCGTTGCGCTGCAGGGGCTGGGCTTCACGGTCGAGAGCGCGCCGTTCGCCTTGCGCATCGAGACCGACATCCCCCCGCAGTCGGGGCTGGCGGGGTCGTCCGCGCTGCTGACGGCGATTGTGGCGTGCCTGCTGCACTATCGCGGCGAGGCGTGGCGCACACCCCACATCCTGGCAGAGCGCGTGCGCCGAATCGAGGCGCAACAGCTCCAGGTCGCCTGCGGCTATCAGGATTTCTACATGGCGGTCTGGGGCGGGCTGAACCTGATGGAGTTCCGCGACAAGCAGGGGCTGGGCGCAGACCCCGACGAGCCGTGGGCGACGGTAGAGCCGCTGACAGGCTACCTGCGCGGCGTACCGATACCGCTGTGGCTGGCGACGACGGGCGGGACGCGCTTTTCGGGCGCGGTGCATGCGAACCTACGCGCCCGCTGGGAAGCAGGCGAACGCGGTGTGGTGGACGGGATGCAGCGTATCGGCAGGCTGGCGCACGAAGCCAAGCGCGCCTTGCTTGAGCAAGACTGGACGCGCCTTGCCCACCTGATGAACGAGAACTACGCGATTATCCGCGACTTAGGCGGCAGCGGCGAGAGCCTGGATCAGTTAGTGGCGTGCGCCTTGGAGCACGGCGCGCTGGGCGCAAAGTTGGCAGGCGCGGGCGGCGCAGGCGGCACGGTGATTCTGCTGACGCTTACGCCCGAAAAAACGCTGCCTGCCGTGCGCGAACTCGCAGGGCAGGTGATCCCGATTGCGCCCAGTGCGCCAGGCACTGTGATGGGGTGAGGGCGGAAGGTTCGCCCCCCGCCCCCAGTGATTAGCGTCGTCCACCAGAACCTATCGGCGGCGGCGACGCGGGTCCAGACCCTGTGTACTCTGGAACGCCGAGGGCGTCCAGACCTGGTTGCGAGGGATCCGATTTCGGATACACGGTTTCGGGCGGTTGGTTCCCCTCGCTTCGCATCGTGAACCAGAGCGACAGCCCCAGCGACAGCAGCGCCACAACAATAATCCCAAGGGCAACGGGTTTGGAGACCTGCATCGCATCTCACCGCCTTAGTTGACCGCGACGCCGCCGTCATCCAGATCCCACATGTACTGACCGAGATCGTTGATGAAGCCGCCGCACTGCGGACGCACATCACAGCCCTGACCCATTTGGGAAGGCGTGTAGCTCTTCGCGTGCCCATCCGCGAACACGACGGTCATCCGCTCGCGCCGATGGAACGGCCATGCGCCGCCGAACTCCATCCAGGTGTACCAGCCCGTCGCGGTCTGCAGACGCCAGCAAGCGGGGCGCGCCAAGCGTGCACAGGAGTTGCCCTGATAGTCGTACCACCGACCCGCGCGCCCGCTGTCGCACTCCTGACGCACGATGGTGAAAGTATCGTACATGCGTCCAGAGGCGTCGCGGTAGTAGCGGCATGGTGGCATCACAATCCAGTTGCCGCCGCACAGCGGCTGGCGCGTCAACGGGTCGCGCCACCAGAGGCTGTCGACGAAGGCGACCGTGCGTGCATGCTGCCCAATCTGCGCATCGCTGGCAGGCGCGTTGTACCAACCGCGATACCCACCGCTGCCGCCCGAACGCTCCATAATCGGCGAAAGGTACACATAGTTGTAGCCTAAGTTCGTCTTGAGCGCCCAGCGGTACTCGCGGATGCACTGCTGCGTGGGCGGCGCCTCACCGTCCGCAGGGCAGGCGTCCAGAATCGCGTCCGTCGCCTGCGGATCGGACGGGCAGCGGAACATCTGCCAGTTCTTCACATACGGCATCAGCAACTGCGCCAAGATGCGATCGTCGCAGTTCTCCTGCCCGCCAAACGAGGCGAAATACTGGGTCAACGGCTGCATCGTGTCATAGTCGCTGGTATACATCACCAGCGCACGCCCAACCTGGTTGAAGCGCGTGATACAGTTCACCTGACGAGCCGACTCACGCGCCTGCGCAAACACAGGGAACAAGATACTCGCTAAGATTGCGATGATCGCAATCACTACCAGCAATTCAATCAGGGTAAAGCCTCGTGTGCGCATCATGCACCTCCTGATGAATAATAGTACCCCCAGTTTGTTCGGATTCCTGCCAAGTTAAGTGGTGGGTCAAGGGGGCTGCAGGAACCGCCCCCTTGACCGTTCAGGTCGGGTTAGTTGCAGGTCTCGTCGCCGTCCTCGCCCTGAGTGCCGAAGTTGAACAGCACGATCAGCAGGTCGGCGTCGTCGACCGTGCCATCCTGGTTCAGGTCAGCAGCTGCGTTGGCGCCGCCGAACTCGAACAGCACCGCCAGCAGGTCGGCGTCGTCAACCACCTGGTCGGCATTCGCGTCGCCGTTCGGCAGCGTGATGCTTCCCAAGTCAACCGTGCCGCTGACATTCACATTCGGGATGCGCACGCCCATCCAGTGGCGGTCGGGCGACAGCTCGTAACCCGTCACATTTAGGTCGGTCGGGCAGTTGATGAACAGCGTGATGTCAGAGTAGACGGGACGCACCACCACATCGTAAGTGCCCGCGGCAATATCGGGGGTGTCGATAGTGAATGTGCCTGGGGTGGTCGGCGCAGGCATGCTGAACCGCGCGACGCGCTGCTTCGTGCCTGGCAGGTAGAAGATGACCTCCACCGTCGCGCCGGGCGCGGTTCCGCTTAGGTCGCCGAAGACCGCCGTGCCCGTCACTTTGCCTGGCGTCGCCGCCGAGTTGCGGAAGCCCAGCACGCCGTGATAGAGCGCAGGACCATGCTTGTCCTTCCACTGCACGCCCGTGTTCCACGGCGGAGTGCCTGCGAACGGGTCAGCATTGCGCCACTCCAGCAGCATATTCAGCACGCGCCCCACAGGGAAGCCCGTGATGTTATTGTAGCGGAACCGCTGCCAAGAAGCAGGCTGGAGGACGCCGGAACCCAGTCCGCGCGGCGAGTAATACAGTTTCGGTCCGCCCGGCGCGCCCATCGCTAACGCCGTGTAGGAGTCAAAGGGTCCTGCCGCCACGAAGTCCTCGTCAGCGACGATAATCGCATAATACAGTCCCGACGACAGCGTGATGCTCTGATTCAGCGGCGTGGTGCGCAGATAGGTGAAGGTCGTGGAGCCGCCGTAATAGGTGGGAATCTGCACATCACCAACCTGTGGCGGGTCGCCAGGATACGGTCCGAAGTCGCCAAAGAACAGGATATTCCCCAGATTCGGTTCAGGACGCCCATCCGCGCCTGTCTGCGAACCGGTAATCCAGATGTGCAGGGACGGAAAGCCCGTCGTCAAGCCAGGCATGTAGACAATCGAGTCGAAGGTCATCGGCGCGCAGATTTGGAACGGCAGCGCCGTCCAGCGCGCAGGAAGATTAGCACTGGTCACATCGCCCGAGATGAAGAACAGGTAGTTGGCGGTCAGGGTTGGCGCAGCACAAGTGCCGCCAACGGTGAACCAGGAGTTCGCAGGGTTGCCTGCGAAGTACACGAACGGATCCTGCGCGACCGCGGGTCGCGTCGCAAACGCCACACACAACAAAGCCCCAACTGCGTATCGGTAGTATCGCATATGAACCTCCTTTACAACCCAATTATACCATGCATTTGCGCCGATTCCTGCCACTTCTGCGCGGCTAAGGGGTCAAATTACAGGGGTTTCGGCTGCATTTCGGGCGCAAGCGCCGTCTCGCTGGCGGCGCGGTGGCGTTCGATGCGCTGGATAATCCCCCAGTCGGCGCGGAGCCAGTAGTCATCGTAGGGCACGGCGTAGGCGGGCAGCGCGCCTTGCCGCAGGCGGAGTTTTTCGGCGTGCGCCGCCTGCGCCGCGTCGGGCGCAAGCGTATGGTCGCTCTCCACGCGGCTGCCGTCGGGGTTGTGCGCTTCGGGGCGGTCGGGCAGTTCGACGCTCGGCTCGGGCAGGCGCACCTCGCGCAGCGCATACGCCCGCAGCACGCGCGTCTGCAAATCCAGCGCGAGGAACGGTCGCTCGCGGCTCGGTTCGTAGCCTGGCTCAATCGCAACCAGCCCGCTTTGCAACCAGTGGGGCAGCGCGAACGCCGCGAGTTCACTCAGCGCGAAGCGCGGGTGGTACTGCGCGCCCACCAATGCGATGCGCCACCGCTTGCCCGCATCCAACCGACTGCGCAGGCGCAGTTCGTAGGCATGATCGGGGATCAGAATTGCCAACATCTGCAGCCCCGCGTGCATCACCAGGTGCGCGAACGCCCCCAGCGCTTCCAACACGCGCTGCCCACGCACAGGTTCGGGCGGTAGGCACTCTTGCCACCCCATGCGCTCGAAGTAGACCCTGCCGCCCCGACGCTGCAGCAGCCACACTTCCGAAGGGGTCAGCACCAGCGCGACATGCGCCGCCCGCCAAGTCAGCCACAGGTGATAGCCCATCACCAAGCCCCCAACGGCAAGCAACGCGCCCAGCACCACCTGCGCCCAGCCCGAAAGCTGCATCACGCGCACCAAACTCTCAGGCTCCTCCCACAGCACCCAGCCCACAAACGGCAGCGCAATCAGCAGTCGCCAGCCGATGTTGCGCCAGAACTGCCGCCCTGTTAGCGGACCCCAGCGCACGCCAATCGCTTCGTAGGGGTCGCGTTGGCACCGCGCGCAGCGGTCTTGCATCGGGTCGCACCCCGCCCCACACACTGAGCAGCCCACCTGCGGCACGATGTACCCTGCGCCGTTCACAACCCCAGAGTGTACCTCACACAGGGTATACTCTCGGCGCATCAGGAGCCGACGATGAAACTACACGAGTACCAAGCGAAGCAGATCCTACGCGAATTTGGCGTTCCGACGCCGCAAGGCGAGGTGGTCAGCACGCCCGCCGACGCGAAAGCGGTCGCCGAGCGGCTGGGCACGCCTGTGGTGGTCAAGGCGCAGGTGCTGATGGGCGGACGCGGCAAGGCAGGCGGCATCAAACTCGCCAACACCCCCGACGAAGCCGCCCACGCCGCCGAAAGCATCCTCGGCAAGCGACTGGTCTCGCCCCAGAACCCGCAAGGGCTGGTCGCCGAGCAGGTGCTGATCGAGGAAGCCGTCGAAATCGCCCGCGAATACTACATCGGCGTCACGATTGACCGCACGCTGCAGCGCAATGTGCTGATGGTCAGCACGCAAGGCGGGATGGACATCGAGGAGGTCGCCGCGCAGCACCCCGACGCCATCGCGACCGTCGCAATCGACCCGCTGCTGGGGCTGACCGACTACGCCGCGCGCGAAGTACTGTATGCAGCGGGCATCCCACAGGAGCAAATCCGCCCGCTGAGCGCGCTGCTGCACGGGCTGTACCGCGCCTACATCGCCGTCGATGCGAACCTCGCCGAGATCAACCCCTGCGCCGTGCTTGCCGATGGGCGGATTATCGCTGCCGACGCGAAAATCACCATCGACGAGAACGCGCTGTATCGCCAGAAGTCGCTCGCCGCGCTGCATGACGAGAGCCTCGACGACCCCATCGAGGCGGAGGCGAGCCGACGCGGGATCGCCTATGTGCGCTTGGGCGGCGACATCGGCGTCATCGGCAACGGCGCGGGGCTGGTGATGTGTACCGTCGACGAGGTCGCACGAGCAGGCGGGCGCGCAGCGAACTTTTTGGACATCGGCGGCGGCGCGAAAGCCGACCGCGTGCGCCAAGCCGTCGAACTCGTGCTGATGGACCCGAATGTCAAAGGGCTGCTGTTCAATATCTTCGGGGGCATCACGCGCGGAGACGAAGTGGCGCGCGGCATGCTGGAGGCGTTCGAGACGCTGCAGGTGAACATCCCTGTCGTGGTGCGCTTGGCGGGCACGCACGCCGAAGAGGGACGCGCCATGCTGCAGGGCACGCCGCTGATTCCCGCCGAGACGATGCAAGAGGCGGCGCGTAAGATTGTCGATCTGGCGCACGGGGTATAATCAAAGCCGTGCGCTTCTGGCGACCGCGACAGGCAGGCGCGCGCCTGCCCATACGGAACAAGCACTTAGCGGCGCAAGCCCTCACCCATCGCTCACATACCGAAGGCGAACTGCTCGCCAGCAACGAGCGGCTCGAACTGCTGGGCGATGCGGTGCTGGGCTTGATTGTCGCCGAGTACCTGTACCAGCATTATCCCAACTGGGATCAGGGGCAACTCTCCAAAGCGCGGGCGAGCATCGTGCGGGCGAGCGTGCTGTGCGAGGCTGCCAAACGCGCGGGACTGCCCCTACTGCTACGCCTTAGCCCCGCCGAAGAATCGGCAGGCGGACGCGAGCGACCCTCCATCCTCAGCGACGCTTTCGAGGCGGTGCTGGGCGCGATTTACCTCGATTCGGGCTACCGCGCCGCGCGCGACTACGCCCTGAAACACCTCAAGCCCGAACTGGACGCCCTGCACGCGGGCGAGATGCCCGTCCAAGACTACAAGTCGCAACTCCAAGAGCGCACGCAAGCGTGGTGGCGCATCACCCCGACCTACGAGGTGGTCGACGAATCGGGCACCCCGCACAACAAGACCTTCGTCGTGCAGGTCAAACTGCGCGACATCGTGGCGGGAAAGGGCACTGGCTCCAGCAAGAAGCAAGCGGAGCAGAACGCCGCCGCCCAAGCGATGCAGTTCACTGAACACAACAGGAGGCACTTAGATGAAACCTTTGGCTGAAATCGGCGTTTTCGGCGGCTCAGGATTCTACTCGTTTCTGGACAAAGTGGAGGAGGTCAAGGTAGACACCCCCTACGGCGCGCCCAGCGACACTGTGTCGATTGGCGAGGTGAACGGGCGGCGCGTGGCGTTTTTGCCCCGACACGGACGCAAGCATACCATCCCCCCGCACAAAATCAACTATCGCGCGAACCTGTGGGCAATGAAGGAACTCGGCGTGCAGGCGATTATTAGCCCCTGCGCCGCAGGCAGCCTGCAACGGCATGTCAAGCCCGGCGATTTTGTCGTGGCAGACCAGTATGTTGATCGCACGCACGGGCGCGCCGACACCTTCTACGAGGGTCCTACCGTTCACCATGTCTCGCCCGCCGACCCGTACTGCCCCGTGCTGCGCCAAATCGCTATCGACGAGATTCGCGCGCACGGCATCCCCGTCCACGAGCGCGGCACGATTGTCGTCATCAACGGACCCCGCTTCTCCACCAAAGCCGAGAGCAAGTGGTTCACCTCGATGGGCTGGGAAGTCATCAACATGACGCAGTACCCCGAAGCCTACCTCGCGCTGGAGTTGGCGATTCCCGTCGTGAACATCGCGCTGATTACCGACTACGACAGCGGGCTGGTGGCGGAAGGCGAGGTCAAGCCCGTCACGGCGGAAGAGGTGATGCATGTGTTCCACCAGAACGCCGAGCGCATCCGCAAGGTCATCTTCGGGATGATTGCCAAAATCCCGCCGAACTTCGAAAGCCCGATCCGCCACGCGCTGGACTACGCGAAGGTGACGGTGTAATACCCAATCGCGCCTCTCAAGCGTCATAATATACGCAGAGGTGCTACAATGCGATACAAAACGCTTTTGGGATGGCTGGCGTTTGGCATGCTGTGCGGCGCAGGCGCACAAGACCTACTGCCCGTGACGCGCGTGGTGCTGTACCGTAGCGGCGTCGGATACATCGAACGGCTCGGACGCATCAGCGGCGACGCGACGCTCACGATGTCGATGCGCGAGAGCCAGATGAACGACCTGCTCAAGTCGCTGATTCTGGTGGACTTCGACAGCGGGCAGATTCTGCCCGCGCAATACACCCCGCGCGACCCGCTGGAGCGCACCCTCAGCGCGTTCGCTGTGCAACTGTCGGATAACCCGTCGATGAGCGCGCTGCTGACCCGTCTGCGCGGCGCGCCTGTGGAGATTCAGACCGACAAGGAGACGCTGCAGGGCACGGTGCTAAGCATCGAGACGCGCGAGGAAGCCGCCAGCGAGGTGGTCGTCAAGCGCGCCTATGTGAACCTGATGACGAACCCCGCGATGCGCTCCGTGCCGCTGGACACAATTATAAACCTGCGCGTGCGCGACGAACGGCTGCAACAGGAGATTCAGAACGCGCTGGCGGCGATTGGCACGCGGCTGGACAACACGCGCAAGACCGTCGAGCTGCGCTTCGCGGGGCAGGGCGCGCGGCGCGTGCTGGTCGGCTACCTGACCGAGATGCCCCTGTGGAAGATGACCTACCGCCTCGCGCTCAGCGCGGACGAACCGCCCCTGCTGCAAGGCTGGGCAATCGTCGAGAACACCACCGACGAGGACTGGCGCAATGTGCGCTTGGAGCTGGTGTCGGGGCGACCTGTGAGCTTCATCCAGAACCTGTACGAGCCGATCTACCCCAAGCGCCCGACGGTTCGCACGCAGACCGACCAAGCGCTGCTGCCCGACACGGCGGAGCAGGCGATGGAACTCACACCCGACGAGCTGGCGAAGCGTGAGGCGATGGCGGGGGCGCTTGGCGCACCGCTGGCGCGCGAGCGAATGCCTGGCTTTGGCGGTGGCGCGCCGCCGACGGCTGCCCCACGCGCTATGCGCGAGAGCGTTATCGAGATGGCGCAAGGACAGGAGCGCGGCGCGCTGTTCGATTACCGCATCCAGCAGCCCGTCACAATCCTGCGCCAGCAGTCCGCGCTCGTGCCAGTGGTCAACCGCACGGTTGAGGCGCAGGCGGTTTCGCTCTATAACCCCGCCAACCACCCGCGCCACCCCTTCTTCGGCGTCAAACTGACCAACACCACCGACCTGACGCTGATGGAGGGTCCCGTCACGGTCTACCTGGACGGCGCGTATGGGGGCGACGCGCAACTGGAGACGCTGGAGCCGAAAGGCGAACGCATCCTGACCTACGCGCTGGACTTGGGCATAGAGGTCGTGCAGGAGCGGGCGAACTTCACCTCCCAGATGATCTCGGTCAAGATTACCAACGGCGTGCTGCAGCAACGGCTGGAGCGGCGCATGGAGAACCTCTACCGCCTCACCAGCCGCGACGATAAGCCGCGCACCGTGCTGGTGGAGCAGCCCTACCAAGACGGCTGGGAACTCGCCGAACCCGCCAAGTTCGAGCGCACGCCGACCTTCTATCGGTTCCCCGTCGAGGTGCAGCCGCGCAAGACTGCCACCCTGCGCGTCGTCCAAAAGCGCACGGTGCAGGAATCGATTGCCCTGCTTCAGGAAGATGAGGACACGATTCGCGTGCTGGCGCAGAATCAGCAACTGAGCGAGCCGATACGGCAGGCACTGAGCAGTATCTTGAACCGCCGCCGCGCAATACGCAGCCTCGAGGGGCAAATCCGCCAGCAGGAGGCGCGCATCAAGAGCATCACCGACGACCAAGCGCGCATTCGCGAGAACATGCGCGCGTTGGATCGCAACTCCGACCTGTACCGCCAGTATGTGCAGAAGCTGGCGCAGCAGGAGCGCGAAATCGAGCAGGCGCGCGCCGAGATCGAGCGACTGCAAGAGCAGCGCGCCCGCGCCCAACGCGAACTGAGCGACTACATCGCGGGATTGAACCTGTAAGGCGTCTGCAAGGGGGGGCGGGTGTAAACGATGTGTTGGCGCATGCGCCCCCCCCTTGACAAACCCAATTGCCATAGGGTATTATAGAGTCGCGTTCAGCACTCGCCCCTCGCGAGTGCTAAATTTATGGCAGGCATAGGAAGACCGTATCGGAGAAGGAGGTGCTACGGCGATGCTGAAACCGATAGGCGATCGAATCGTTGTCCGCCCCAAATCGGCGGAAGAGATGACCAAGAGTGGTATCATTTTGCCTGACACAGCGAAGGAGCGCCCTCAAGAGGGCGAAGTCATGGCTGTGGGCACAGGGCGGATTATGGACGACGGCACAGTCGTTGCACTGAGCGTGAAAGTTGGCGATACCGTGCTGTTTTCGAAGTATGGCGGTACGGAAGTCAAAATCGGCGGCGAGGAGTATATCATCCTCCGCGAAGATGATGTTTTAGCCGTTTTGGAGAAATAACCGTACAGGAGGTGATAGCGCATGGCAGCGAAGGAGATTTTATACACGGAGGCGGCGCGGCACGCGCTGGAGCGCGGCGTCGATACGATAGCCAACGCAGTTAAGGTCACGCTCGGACCGCGAGGCAGGAATGTCGTTTTAGAGAAGAAGTTCGGCTCGCCGACCGTCATCAACGACGGCGTCACGATTGCGAAAGAGATCGAATTAGAAGACCGCTTCGAGAACATGGGCGCGCAACTTGTGCGCGAGGTGGCGTCCAAGACGAACGATGTCGCAGGCGACGGCACGACCACCGCGACCGTGCTGGCGCAAGCCATCTTCAAGGAGGGTCTCAAAGCGGTCGCCGCAGGCGCGAACCCGATGTATGTCAAGCGCGGCATCGATAAAGCCGTCGAGGCTGCCGTGCAGTTCATCCAGCAGACCGCGACCCCTGTGGAAGGGCGCGCCGCCATCGAGCAGGTGGCAACCATCTCCGCGAACGACCCCGCCATCGGCACAGTGGTCGCCGACGCCATCGAAAAGGTCACCAAAGACGGCGTGATTACCGTCGAGGAGTCCAAAGGCACGGAGACCACGCTGGAAGTCGTGGAGGGCATGCGCTTCGATCGCGGCTACATCTCGCCCTACTTCATCACCGACCCTGAGCGCATGGAAGCCGTGCTGGAGGAGCCGTACATTTTGCTGTACGAGAAGAAAATCGGCGCGGCGCAGGACATCATCCCCGTGCTGGAGCAGGTCGTGCGCGCGGGCAAGCCGCTGCTGATTATCGCCGAAGACTTGGAGGGCGAGGCGCTCGCGCTGCTGGTGGTCAACAAGCTGCGCGGGGTGTTCCAGTGCGCCGCTGTGAAAGCGCCTGGCTTCGGCGAGCGACGCAAGGCGATGATGGAAGACATCGCCATCCTCACGGGCGGAACCTTCATCACCGAAGATCTCGGCATCAAGCTGGAGAATGTCAAGCTCGACCAGCTCGGACGCGCCGAGAAGGTGGTCATCGAGAAGGAGCATACGACCATCATCGGCGGCAAGGGCAAGCCCGAAGCGATTCAAGGGCGCATTCAGCAAATCCGCAAGCAGATCGAAACCACCGAGTCGGACTACGACCGCGAGAAGCTGCAGGAGCGTCTGGCGAAGCTGGCAGGCGGCGTGGCGGTCATCAAGGTCGGCGCAGCCACCGAGACCGAGCTGAAGGAGAAGAAGGCGCGCTTCGAAGACGCCATCAACGCCACCAAAGCCGCCGTTGAGGAAGGCATCGTACCTGGCGGCGGGGTCACCCTCGTGAACGCCATCAAAGCGCTGGACGCGCTTCAAGTGGACGGCGACGAGAAAATCGGCGTGCATATCATCCGCCGCGCGCTGGAAGAGCCGCTGCGCCAAATCGCGCACAACGCGGGCGCGGAAGGCTCCGTCATCGTCGAGAAGGTCAAGGAATTGCCGCAGGGACAGGGCTACAACGCCGCCACAGGCGAGTTCGTGAACATGCTCGAGGCGGGCATCGTCGATCCTGCGAAGGTCACGCGCACCGCGCTGGAGAACGCCGCGTCGATCGCCTCGATGCTCCTCACGACCGAGGCGCTGGTGGCGGAGGTGCCCGAAGAGAAGAACGGCAAAAAGACTTCATCATCCCCCTACTGACACACAGACCACTCACCCCCCAATAGCCGGGGCTGAAAAGCCCCGGCATTTTTTTCACTCACGCCGTCAGGTAATTTATTCTGCGATTCGGAGCCAGAAAATGTTTCAGGGCATACCGCGATTGGTGCGAATTGTGGAGGTGGGCGCGCGGGACGGGCTGCAGAACGAGCCGACCCCCGTGCCGACCGAGGCGAAGGCGCGCTTCATCGAAATGCTGGCGGACGCAGGGCTGCCCGTGGTGGAGGCGACGGCGTTCGTCAGCCCGAAGTGGGTGCCGCAGCTCGCCGACGCCGAGCAGGTAATGCACGCGCTCAAGCGGCGCACAGGCGTGCGCTACCCCGTGCTGGTACCCAACCTCAAGGGGCTGGAACGCGCGCTATCGGCAGGCGCACGCGAAATCGCTGTGTTCACCGCCGCGTCGGAGACCTTCTGCCAGCGCAACCTGAACCGTAGCATCGAGCAGTCGCTGCAGGAGTTCGAGCAGGTCGTGCGCGAGGCGAAGGCGGCAGGCTGCTGGGCGCGCGGCTATGTGTCCACCGCGTTCGTGTGCCCCTACGAGGGCGCGATCGCCCCCGAAGCCGTTGTGCCCGTCGTGGAACGCCTGCTGGCGATGGGCGTCGACGAGGTGAGCCTGGGCGATACCATCGGCGCGGCTGTGCCAACCCAAGTCGCGCGCCTAACCGAGACGCTGATGCCGATTCTGCCGCTGGAGCGCTTCGCCTACCACTTCCACAACACCTACGGCACGGCGCTGGCGAATGTGCTGACCGCGCTGCAGCAGGGCGTGTGCATCTTCGATTCCAGCGCGGGCGGGCTGGGCGGCTGCCCGTTTGCGCCAGGCGCGTCGGGCAACCTCGCGACGGAAGACCTGCTCTATATGCTGCACGGGATGGGAATCGAGACGGGGGTAGACCTCGCGGGCGTGGCGGCGGCGGCGCAGTTTATTTTGGGGCATCTCCAGCGGGAGACGCCCCCAAGCAGCTACCTGCGCGCCTGTGCGCGACGCGAAGCCTAACCTTACACCCGCTCATACAGTCCTGCCGCGCCCATGCCGCCGCCGACGCACATGCTGACCACGCCCCACTTGCCGCCGCGCTTGCCCAGCGCGTTCAGCAAGGTGGCGGTCATGCGCGACCCTGTCGCGCCCAGCGGATGCCCCAGCGCGACCGCCCCGCCGTTCACATTCAGCTTCTCGGTCGGGATGGGCAACTGGCGCAGCACCGCCAGCACCTGCGCCGCGAACGCCTCGTTGATCTCGAACAGGTCGATGTCGTCGACGCTCTTGCCGAAGCGGTGCAGCAGTTTGGGGATGGCGTAGGCGGGACCGATGCCCATCGTCTCTGGAGGCACGCCCGCGACCGCGTAGCCGACGAACCGCGCCAGCGGCTGCACGCCGAGTTGGTTCACCATCCGCTCGCTCATCAGCACGACCGCTGCTGCGCCGTCGCTGCGCTGCGAGGCGTTGCCCGCCGTCACCGTGCCGTTCGCCTTGAACACGGGCTTGAGTTTCGCCAACGCCTCAAGGCTCGTGTCGGCGCGGGGACCCTCGTCGCGGTCAAAGATGAAGCGGTTCTCGTGGACGCTGCCGCCCTTGACAACCTTCTCGTGAACCTCGACGGGCACGATTTCGCCGTCGAACGCGCCTTCGGCTTGCGCCCGCAACGCTTTCTGGTGGCTCTCCAGCGCGAACTGGTCGGCTTCCTCGCGCGTGATGCCATGCTCGACTACGAGGTTCTCGGTCGTCATGCCCATGCCCAGATAGGCGTCGGGGTAGTGTTGGGTCAGGTACGGGTTCGGGCGGAACACATGCCCTTCCATCGGTATCATCGACATGCTCTCCGTGCCGCCCGCGATGCCGACATCGATTTGCTCGGTCATGATGCGCTGGGCGATGATGGCGATGGCTTCCAGCCCCGAGGCGCACATGCGGTTCACCGTCGCGGCGGGCACATCGATGGGCAGTCCCGCGCGCAGCACGGCGATTCGGGCGACATTCATGCCCTGCTCGGCTTCGGGCACGGCGCATCCCAGCACGACATCTTCGATCTGCTTCGGCTCCAGTTGCGGCACGCGCTTGAGCGCGCCTTGAATGGCGAACGCAGCGAGGTCATCGGGGCGCGTGTTGCGCAAACTGCCCCGCGGCGCCTTGCCAATCGCAGTGCGTACCGCAGCAACCACATACACGGCTTGCATAGTGGCATAGTGTACCCGCAATCATCAGGTATCCTAATAGCCGAGGCGATACCGATGCTTATACGCAAACCGAACCGACTAATCGACGAGAAAAGCCCGTACCTGCTGCAGCACGCCTACAATCCTGTGGAATGGTACCCGTGGGGGGCGGAGGCGTTTTTCAAGGCGCGTGTGGAAGACAAGCCCATCTTCCTCTCCATCGGCTACTCGTCGTGCCACTGGTGCCATGTGATGGAGCGCGAGTCGTTCGAAAACCCCGCCATCGCTGACCTGCTGAATCAGCACTTCGTCAGCATCAAGGTGGATCGCGAGGAGCGCCCCGATGTGGACGAGATTTACATCAGCGCGGTGCAACTGATGGCGGGGCACGCGGGCTGGCCACTGTCGGTGTTCCTGACGCCCGACGGCTACCCGTTCTATGGGGGCACTTACTACCCGCCGCAGGTATTCGCGGAGGTGCTGGCGCGGGTGGCGGGCGTGTGGCAGACCAATCGCGGGCAGGTGGTCGCCGCCGCAACCGAACTGAAGGCGGAGCTGGAGCAACTTGTGGCGATGCGCCACCAGTCGCTTCGGGGCGAGCGCAGCCCCAGCGTGTTCCGCGCCTACAAAGCGCAGATGCTGGAAGGGTTCGACCCCATCTACGGCGGGTTCGGCGGCGCGCCGAAGTTCCCGCCCAGCACCGCGCTGCCCGTGCTGCTGACGCTCGGCGCGGAGTGGGAAGACACCGACAGCGCAGGCATCGCGCTGATGACCCTGACCACGATGGCGCTCGGCGGAATCTTCGACCACATCGGCGGGGGGTTCCACCGCTACTCGACCGACGAACGCTGGCTGCTGCCCCACTTCGAAAAAATGCTCTACGATAACGCGCAGCTCGGCTGGGCGTATGCGCACGCCTACGCGCTCACCGGCGACGAGTTTTACGCCGACATCGCCGTGCGCACGCTGGACTGGATGCTGCGCGAGATGCGCACGCCCGACGGCGCGTTCGCCAGCGCGCTCGACGCCGACACCCCCGAGGGCGAAGGGCACTACTACACATGGACGGAGCGCGAACTGTACGAGATTTTGCCGCGCGATGAGGCAGACCTGTTCTGCAAGGTGTACGAGATTCAGCCTGAAGGCAACTACCGCGAGGAAGCGACGCGCCAGCCGACAGGACGCAACATCCCGCACCTGACCCGCCCGCTGGAGGCGCACGCGGAGGAACTTGGAATAGAGCCTGCGGTGCTGGAAGAGCGACTGCGCGACATCCGCGCGCGGCTGCTGGTCGCCCGCCAGACGCGCCACGCGCCCACACGCGACGACAAGGCGCTAACTGACTGGAACGGGCTGGCGATTTGGGCGCTCGCTTACGCCGCCGATGTGCTGGAAGACGCGGGCGAACGGTACGCACAGGCGGCGCAGGAGGCAGCGGAGTTCGTCTGGCAACGCCTGCGCGACCCCAACGGCAGGCTGCTGCACCGCTACCGCGACGGCGAAGCGAGCATCCCCGCCTACCTGACCGATTACGCCTTCTACGGCATGGGGCTGATGGCGCTCTACGAGCTGACGCTGGAACCGCAGTGGCTGGAGCGCGCCGTTGCCGTCGCTGACCAGATGATCGAACGGTTCCACGACCGTGAGTACGGCGGCTTTTTCACGACCGACCTCGCGCACGACCTGCTGATTATGCCCGTCAAGTCGTACCAAGACCGCGCGATGCCGTCGGGCAACGGCGCAGCGGTGCAGTTTCTGGCGGCGCTGCATACCGCGCTGACCATCGACGACCCGATGCGCAGCCAGCGGTACGCGCAGCTCGCCGCCGAGACGCTGGACAGCTGCTGGGGCATCCTGCAGCGCGCGCCCGCCGCGGGCGACAGCCTGCTGTACGGCTACCTGCAACTGGAGGGCGAGACGCTGGAGATGCCCGACCTCAGCATCCCGACCCCCGACATGGACGACGACGCGGAGGAGGCGGGTCCCGTGCGCGTGGCGATTATCCCCATGCCCGAAGGCTTAGTGGTGCAGTTCGACATCGAGGAGGGCTGGCACATCAACTCCAGTCGCCCGCACCCCGAGCGCGTGCCGACCACTGTGGAGGTGACGACCGACCTGCCGTTGCGGCTGGGCGCGCCGATTTGGTCGTCCCCGCAGCAGATTCAGGCGGGCAGCGAGGTGATTGAAGGCTACACGGGCGTGGCGCACGCGATTGTGCCCGTGCTGGAGATTGGCGGCGAGGGCGCGGAGGACGGCTTCGCGCGGATTTTCGTGCGCTACCAGCCCTGCACGGACACCGAGTGCGGCTTACCCGTCGAGCGCGTCTATCTGATGCCGCTCAGCCTGCGCCCGCAGTAAAAGTGCCCTCACCCCCAGCCCCTCTCCCACAAGGTGGGCGAGGGGTGAGACGCGCACGGACATGTTTGGCGTGCTGAAGCGCAAGCTTCAGCGTGGGCGGCAGCTACGCTTCCGCACTCCATATACCAACCGCGCGTCCAAAGTTATCTATTTGCCCCCCTCCTTTAGGTTCCCCCCGCTTCGCGAGGGGAACCGCGCACGGATTCGGTTCCCCCTGCCCGCAG
>JAIMAN010000112.1 GCA_023511915.1 Armatimonadota bacterium | reverse complement strand
AGCGCCTGCACTGAAGACCCCCTCCGTAGGTTCCCCCTGCACACAGGGGGAACCGAACCCATGCGCGGTTCCCCTCGCGAAGCGGGGGGAACCTACGGAGGGGGGGATAGTGGACTCTGACAGCGCAGTCGATACTACGAACCCGCTGGAATCAGATACGAGGTCTTCGCTTTGGGATCGTGAATCGCAAGGAAGATGTAGAACATCTCGTCGAAAGTGCCCTCGCCGTAGCGCACCTCGCGCGGCGGGTTGCTGGGGTTGTTCGGGTTGTCCGACGAGTTGTCGTACCAGCCGACGCACTCGATCACTGTGCCAGGCGGCAGTTCAATTGGCTTCTCGTAGAAGTACGCCTGCTGCCAATTGAAGTCGTAGTCCTTGATTTGCAGCAGCGGGATGGCGCGTCCGTCGGGCGTTTTGGCGACGACTTCCGTGCCGCGTGCAATCAGGTGCATGTGCGCCATGATACTCAGCGCGTACACGGGGCGGTCGCTCGGCGTTGTCCAGCGGGCGTAGACGCGATAGTTTTTCTCGTTGGGCGCGATCCGTATCTTTGTGTTGCCGATGACGACCAGTTGTACGGGTCTGACTTGCTCTGTTCGGTCGGCAAGGTACAGCCCGATGCGCGTGCGGTCGGTTTCGCGCGTGCCGCGCTTGAAGTAATGTACCTGCATCACGAGGTCGAACTTGCGCGGCAGCACGACGGCAAAGCTCTCCTCCAGCCGAATGGGGCGCATGCCAGGCACCCAGCCGCCCAGCATCATCGCGGGGATAAACCCCGTGCCGCCGAAGTTGGCGTAGCCCGGTTTGGGGTCTTCGGCGTCCAACTGCCGCGCGCGTCCCGAAGTGTCCACGAACATGTTCGCGTGATGCACCACCTCGCGGTTGCCTGGCTGGATGTCGATGCCGACGATGACCTTGTTTTCGGGCAGTTCGACAGGGATGACGAAGTAGCGATACTCGTCGCCGCCGACGCCGTCCAGTTCGTAGGGTTCAGACATCTCCACAATCAGATCTGGCTCGCCGTAGAACCAGCCCTTGCTGAAGGTCGGCGGCTTCGGGGCTTTGCTCATGTCGCCTGCAGGCGCGCCCGAATCGACCCAGCGGGCAATCCGCTCGATCTCCTCGTCGGTCAGGTAGAACTCGTTTTTGAACTTCCCGAAGCCAGGCGTCGGCTTCCACGGGGGCATCTGGCGGTTGCTCGTGTAGTGCTTAATCTCTTTCGCCCAGCGTTTGGCGTCGTTGTAGGTCTGCAGCGGGAACGGACCGATGTCGCCAGGGCGATGGCAGGTCGTGCATTTCGCGTACAGGATAGGCGCGATGTGTTCGGCGAAGGTGACCTGCGCAGGTGCGGCGGCTTCATCCGCGTCAGGTAAGGTCAGGAAGCACCCGACGACCTGCGTGCGCGGCTGTCGAACTCGCTTGCCCTGCAGTGTTGCGTTCAGCGCGTCGCGCAGGTAGTGGTGCTGGGCGACCTCGCGCTTGGTCACGCTGTCGATAGCGCCGCTGTAGACGACCGCGCCGTTGCGGTTCAGCACGAACGCTTGCGGCACATGGGTTGCGCCCACCGCGCGTGCAATGCTCACAGCCCCCTGACGCACGACGGGGAACTTGAAGCCCAACTGTCGCGCATGGGCGCGGATGCCCTCCAGCGTCTCGTCGGCTTCGGGATAGACGCCATAGAAGGCGACCCCGCGCGTGTGGTAGGTCTCGTACAGGCGGTTCAGGCGAGGCGCGTAGCGGGGCACAGCGGGGCAGCGCGTCGACAGCGTGATGAACACTACCGCCTTCGCGTTGCGCAGGTCGCTCAGGCGCACGGTCTTGCCGTCAGTGGTCGTCCACTGCAGCGAGGTCGGCGCGGTCGTGGGCTGCCAGCCCGCCCACAGCAACAGCCCGCTCAAACACAGAGTCGCTATGCTCCATCGCATCGTCGCTATCACCGCGCATACAATACCCTATGGGCAAACCATTTCCTGCCGATTTTGCGGGCATACACCATCGAATCTACGGCGCGGCAGGCTCAGTCGCGCGTCGCCTCTTGGGGCGCGGGCGGCGCGGGGATGTTTGCGGGGTGTGCTGTGCCCAAGATCAGCCGCGCCCGACGATTGCGCGTGAAGTAGTTCCACGCCCACTGCACGAACACCAGCAGGCGGTTCTCGAAGCCGACCAGAAACATCAGGTGCACGAACAGCACATCAGCCACGCGAACCAGCCTGTGAAGTGCAATCGTCCGATTTGCGCGACCGCCGACTTGCGCCCGATGACCGCCATGTTGCCCTTGTCGGTGTAGCGGAACGGGGACGGCGGCGTTGTGTCGCCTGCCGTGAGTCTTCGGATGCGCTGCGCGACATACTGCCCTTGCTGGGTCGCTACGGGCGCGACGCCAGGCAGGGGCGTCCCGTTCTGGTGTGAGAAGTGCGCGATGTCGCCAATCACGAAGATGTGGGGATAGTTAGGCAACGACAGGTCAGGCTCCACGATAAGTCGTCCCAAGCGGTCTGTGGGGGCGTTCGTGCGTTGCGCGAGGACAGCCGCCAACGGCGCGGCGCGCACGCCTGCCGCCCACACCACCGTGCGCGTCGGCAGGATGAAGGTCTCTTGCCCGTGCGTGTAGACGATGTGGTCGGGCGCGATGTGTTGCACCAGCGCGCCTGTCAGCACTTCCACGCCCAGCCTGTGCAACGATTGCCGTGCGTTCTCGCTAAGCGGTTCAGGGTACGCTGTTAGCACGCGCGGCGCACCCTCCAGCAGCAGTATCCGTGCCGTGCGCGGGTCGAACGCGCGGAACTCGTCCCGCATCGTGACATGCGCCAACTCCGCCAGTGCGCCCGCCATCTCCACGCCCGTCGGTCCGCCGCCCACCACCACAAAGGTCAGCCATGCGGCGCGTTCACTGGGGTCGTCGATGCGCTCGGCGGTCTCCAACGCGCTCAGCACGCGGCGGCGGATCTCTTGGGCGTCCTCGACGGTCTTCAGCCCTGGCGCGTGCGCCGCCCACGAGTCGTTGCCGAAGTAGTTGTTGGACGCGCCTGCCGCAATCACCAAGTAGTCCCAGCGCACGGGTTGCCCATCGTGCAGCGACACGGTCTGGTGCGCGGGGTCGATATCGACCACCTCGGCGCACAGCACGCGCAGGTTCGGCTGTTGGCGGAACAGGCTGCGCAGGGGCGCGGCAATCTCGGCGGGACCCAAGCCGCCCGTCGCCACCTGGTACAGCAGCGGCTGGAACAGGTGGAAGTTGCGCTTATCCACTAAGGTGATGTCAACGGCGGCGCGACGCAGCCCACGAGCCACTTGCAGCCCACCAAAGCCACCCCCTACAATCACTACATGCGGACGAATCACGCCCTAATTGTACCCGCTCGCGCACCGCCCTCGTGTGTCCCCACAGCGTATTTGCCCCCAATTCCCCCGAATTCCCCGAAAATTGCCGAATTCGGTGTCCGCTTTTGGCGCGGTTTCGAGTCTTAATAGGGTGGAATGCTCTGAAAGGGCGTTCCACAGGGCGAATTGAAT
>JAIMAN010000111.1 GCA_023511915.1 Armatimonadota bacterium | reverse complement strand
GGGAACGCGGGCGTCCCGCCCGCCATGCCAACCGCGCGAGAAAAAACCTACCCCTTTAAGGAACCTTAAGGAGGGGGGCATCAACTGCTGTTTTTTTGTGAACTTTGGATTGGCGATTGCTAGAACACCCTACTTCGTTTACCCCAGCCCCTCCAGCACCTTGAGGGCGATTTGTGCGCTGCCTGCGGGGGGCATGAGGTACAGCCCCTGCGCATACGGGTCCGCCTGGCGCACGAACTCCTGCGCAATCTCCAGCCCCACTTGCAGCGCGGAGTCTTCGGGCGCGTCCTGCATCCGCTGCAGGATAGGTTCGGGAATCTCGATGCCTGGCACCTCGTTGTGCATAAACTCGGCGTGGCGTGCGCTGCGCAGCGGCAGCACGCCCACGAACCATGGCGTGCGCAGTCGCTGCAACAGTTCAGCCGTGCGCTCCACGACGGGCATCTCGAACAGCGGCTGCGTGTAGATGAGGTGCGCCCCTTCGTCGATTTTGCGGCGCAGGCGGTCGTTCTCGGCGTCCAAGTCGGGGGCAAGCGGGTTGTAGGCGGCGGCAATCGTGAAGTTCGCGTAGACGCCGATGCTGTTGCCCGCCAAGTCGCGCCCCTCGTTGAACCGACGCAGGATGCGCACCAGCCCAATCGCGTCCACATCGAACACGCTGGTTGCGGTGGGGTAGTCGCCAATCTGCGCGGGGTCGCCCGTAATCGCCAGCACATTCCGAATGCCCAGCGCGTGCGCCCCCAGCAGGTCGGACTGAATCGCCAGCAGGTTGCGGTCGCGGCAGGCGAAGTGCATCATGACCTCAATCCCCGCGTCGCGCTGGATGATGTGCGAGGTGGCGATTACATTCATCCGCAGACGCGCCCGCGCCCCGTCGGAGATGTCGATCATATGCACGCCGTGCGCTTTCAGCAGGCGCGCGCTCTCGATGACCTTTTGGATTTTCAGCCCGCGCGGCAGGTCGAGTTCGACGGTAATCACGCGCTCTTTGCCCAGCAGATGCGACAGGCGCGACGGCTCGGCGGTGGGCAGTTCCTCTTTGGGGGCGCGCTCGCGCGTGCGCACGGCGACGACCGTGCGCGGTTTGGTCTTCGCGGCGCGGGCGTACTGGGCAATAGCGCGGGTGTGGTCGGGCGTCGTGCCGCAGCACCCGCCGACAATCGTCGCGCCCGCCTCCACCAAGCGCGCGGCGTACTTGCCGAAGTAGTCGGGTTGGATGTCGTACACCACCTGCCCGCGCACCAGTTGCGGCAAGCCTGGCGTCGGCATCGCGCTAATCGGCAGTTCGGTCGCCTGCGCCATCATCCGCACGATGTCCAGCATCCGCTGCGGACCCACGATGCAGTTGCCCCCGACGGCGTCCACCTCAAGGGGCTGAATCTGCTCGGCGAAGCGTTCGGGCAGCCCCTCCATCAGCGTCTCGCCGTCCTCCACGAAGCCTTTGGAGGCGATAATCGGCACATCGGGCGCGAGGCGACGCGCGACGCGAATCGCCAGCGCGAGTTCCTGCGGGTCGATAAAGGTCTCCAGAATTAGCCCGTCTACGCCGCCTTCCAGCAGGGCGCGGATTTGCTCCTCGAACGCCTGCTCCGCTTCGGCGCGTCGCACCTCGCCCATCGGCTCCAGCGGCTTGCCCACAGGACCGACCGCGCCGAACACCAGCGCGTCGTCGCCGACCGCCTCGCGCGCCAGTTGCGCCGCCGCGCGATTGATGCGCCGCACCAACTCGTCGGGCGACCCGAACTGCTCCAGCAGGCTGTAGGCGGGGGGCAGTTCGCTGCCGCGCTCAGGCAGGTTCAGCAACCGCACGCGGTTCGCGAAGTAGGTGTTGGTCTCAATCAGCCGCGCGCCCGCCTCGTAATACTCGCGATGCAAGGCGCGTACCGCTTCTGGGTGAGTCAAGTTCGCCAACTCATACGGCTGGGGCACGCCGCGCAGGGCAAGCATCGTGCCCATCGCCCCGTCGGCAACCAACACGCCCTGCGCCAGCCGCTCCCGAAACGCTTCGCGGATCATAGCAACGGAATTGTACCAGTTTGCGCCCCGAATCTTCCGAGTTTTTCGCCCCCCGCACGCCACGCCTACACCAAATTGGGGGTATACTGTGTATGGCGACCCTTCGCGGGCAGGTATGTCCGCTTTTGGGCAGCGTCGGAGTCATTATAATAAGGTGCAGTGTCCCGAATGGAGGGCTAACGATGCGACAACTGATGCTGTGTTTCGGCATGAGCGCGCTGTTGCTCACGAATGTTTACGCCGACGGCTACCTGTGGCTGTCGGGCGCGGGCGAGATGCCTGCGCGCGTGTTCCGCTACAACCTGCGCACAGGGCAAATTGACCGCGTGGTAGAGCCTGGCAGATGGGGCTTCGTGCAGTCGCGCGACTACAACCTGCTGGCGTATGACGGCAACGATTTGTATGTCGGACTGGAGAACGACCGCACGCTGCTGAAGCTGAACCCCTACACGGGCGCGTTCCGCTCCGCGTTCGCCTACCAGATGTGCAACTGCTTCTACGGACACCACTGGATGAAGGACGGCACGATTCACAACGGCGAGATTTGGCGCGCCGCACCCGCACATAGCACCTCCAGCCCTGGAATCGTGCATGTGAGCGATGTGGCAGGCGAGCCAACGAACGCCTTCTACGGGATGAATCGCCCCGACCTGCAGCCGATTGGCTTGGAGTGGGTCGGCGACGCGCTGCTGATTACGACGGCGAACGGGCTGCACCGCGTGAACTTCCCCGACGAGCCGCTGGTGTTCGGCGCGGTGCAGTACGCGCTGAGCGGCGTACCCAGTGGACATACGCTGGGCGGGCTGGCGTATGACCCTGCAGGCGACGCGCTGTATCTGGCGTCCGCCGACAGCAACGGCGCGACGCTGTGGCGCGTGCAACTGAACCACGACGCGCAGACGGCGACCGCGACGCCTGTAGACAACCTGACGCTGAAGGGCTATCCAGCGGGGCTGCAGCCGACCGCGCTGGGCTGGGTTCCTGCGCGCGCGGGCGACGCTAACGACGACGGCTGCGTCGATGACGCCGACCTGCTGGAAGTGCTGTTCGCCTTCGGCGCCAACAACGCCCAAGCCGACCTGAACCGCGACGGCACTGTCGACGACGCCGATCTGCTGGAGGTGCTGTTCAACTTCGGTAGCGGGTGCTAACCCTCACCCCCAGCCCCTCTCCCGCGTGGCGGGAGAGGGGTGTCGTGCGCTTTTTTGCCCTCACCCTCTTGTCTCCCTCTCCCGCGAGGTGGGCGAGGGGGGATTATGGAGTGCGGAAGCGAAGCTTCCGCCCACGCTGAAGCTAACACTTCAGCACTCCAAACAGGACGGCGTGCGGCTCGCCCCTCGCCCACGCAGAGGGGCTGGGGGTGAGGGCAAAAGAGGATGTACCTTACGAGCGCGCGTCTCGGTTCCCCTCGCGAAGCGGGAAGACAATCGGTTCCCACACGCCCCCGCGTTGATGAATACACGCTTGTAGGGGCGAACTGCAACCGCAAGCGGGCGTCAACAGCCGTACACGCTCCCGCGTGTGGTGAATACACGCCTGTAGG
>JAIMAN010000042.1 GCA_023511915.1 Armatimonadota bacterium | reverse complement strand
GGGTTGGGTCAGTCCGTTGTTGGGGGTGCGTTTTGAGTTGGAGGGTGGGGAGTTGGTGGTGGTGCGTCCTGATGGGGAGCGTTTTGTGGGGTACGAGGAGTTGGCAGCGGCGTTGGAGCAGGAGCGTCAACGCGCCGAGCGACTGGCGCAACGGCTCCGCGAGTTGGGCGTGGAGCCAGAGTAGGCGCGGTCGTCGTCAATCCAGTAGCACGGCGCGCGGTGGAACCGGCGCTTCACTGACGCGCAGGGCGTTCTGCAGGGTCGCCATCGCCTGCTGCAGGCTCGCCTCTGTGCGGGCGTGGATGCGGAACACTGGCTCGCCCGCCTGCACGGGGTCGCCGATGGATTTCAGCACTTCCACGCCCACAGCGGGGTCAATCGCGTCCTCTTTTTTCTGCCTGCCCGCGCCGAGTTGCAGCGCGGCGAGCGCGACCGCGCGCGGGGCAACCTCTGCGACATAGCCTGATTGGGGGGAAACCCACTCGGCGACGATGGGCGCGCGGGGCAGCAGGCTCAGGTCGTCCACCACACGCGGCTCGCCCCCTTGCGCCTGCACCAGTTGGCGGAACTTCTCCAGCGCGTCGCCGTTGCGCAGCAGCCGCTCGGCGCGCGTCCGCCCGCGTTCGGCGTCGGGCTCCAGCCCGCACAGCGCGAATGCCTGACCCGCCAGCGCACACACCAGCTCCTCGAAGCGCGGGTGGCTGGGCAAATCGGGGCGCAGCGTCTCGATGGCTTCGCGTACCTCCAGCGCGTTGCCGACCGTGTAGCCCAGCGGCTGGCTCATGTCGGTCAGCACGGCGTGCGTGCGTCGTCCCGCGCCTTCGCCTATGCGCGCCAGTGTCCGCGCCAACTGCTCGGCGCGCTCGCGCGTGGTCATAAACGCGCCCGCGCCGACCTTCACATCGAGCAGGATATGCTGTGCGCCGCCCGCAAGCTTCTTGCTCATGATGCTCGCGGCAATCAGCGGGATGCTCTCCACAGTGGCGGTGGCGTCGCGCAGGGCGTAGAGCAACTTATCCGCAGGCGCGAGGCTCGCCGACTGACCCGCCAGACAGCACCCGATGCGCTGCACCTGCGCGAGCATCTCCTGCGCCGTGAGTTCTGTGCGGTAGCCAGGAATGCTCTCCAGTTTGTCTACCGTGCCGCCCGTGAAGCCCAGCCCGCGCCCCGACATCTTCGCAATCGCGACCCCGCCCGCCGCCAGCAGGGGAACCAGCACGAGGCTCGTCTTGTCGCCGACGCCGCCTGTGGAGTGTTTGTCCAGCGTGGGCGCGTCGATTGCCGAGAGGTCTACCTGCTCGCCCGACGCCGCCATGATTTCGGTGAGCGCGAGCGTCTCGGCGTCCGATAACCCCTGCAGGTAGCACGCCATCAGCCACGCGGCAACCTGATAGTCGGGCACTTCGCCGCGCACATAGCCCAGCACAATCTGCTCAATCTCCGCGCGGCTCAGCTCGCCCCCGTCGCGCTTTTTGGCAATCAGCAGCGGTATCACGATATTGCAGTGTACCCGACAGGTATAATTTAGCCGTGCTAAGGACTGGACGAACAGACGGACTGGGGTTTGGAACCTTCTCTATCGTGGGCGCAGACCCAAAAACGGGTGAAGTGGGCGTCGCGGTCGCGTCGAAGTTTCTGGCGGTCGGCTCCGTCGTGCCGTTTGCGCAGGCGGGCGTCGGCGCGATTGCCACCCAGTCTTACGCGAACACGACCTACGGACCGCGCGGGCTGGAACTGCTCCGCCAGAAAGTCGCCCCACAGGAGATTATTCGCAGGCTCACGCAGGGCGACCCACAGCGCGAGCAGCGCCAGGTGGGGATTGTAGACGCCAAAGGGCGCAGCGCGAGCTTCACAGGGCAACGCTGCCTGCGCTGGGCGGGCGGCGTTGCAGGCAAGCACTTCGCTGCGCAGGGCAACATCCTCACGGGCGAAGCCGTCGTGCAGGCAATGGCGGAAGCGTTCCAGAAGACGCCAGGCGAACTCGCGCTCAAACTCATGGCAGCGTTGGAAGCGGGCGAGCAAGCAGGCGGCGACGCGCGCGGCAAGCAGTCCGCTGCAATCCTCGTCGCCCGCAAAAGCGGCGGCTACGGCGGCTTCGACGACCGCTACATCGACCTGCGCGTGGACGACCACCCTGAACCTGTGCAGGAGCTGCGACGCCTGCTGACCCTGCAGCTGCGCTTCCGCGCCCGCGAACGCGCCTACCGCCTGTACGAGCAGAAACGCTACGCGCAAGCCGTTCAACTGCTGCAACGGCTGGTCGCCGAAACGCCCGACGACGCCGCCCTGCACTACGACTACGCCTGCGTGCTGGCGCTGTCGGGTAGCCCGCGCGCGGCACTGCGCCACCTCACACGCGCCCTCGAATTAGACCCCGCACTCGCTCGACTCGCCAGAGAAGACCCCGACCTCGCGAGCCTACGCAACGATGCCGAATTCCAACGCCTTATCACACGCTAACTATGGAGGAAACGACTATGCCGACAATCTATATTCCTACGGCGCTAAGACCCTATGCGGACAACCACGCGCAACTGACGGTGGATGCCGCCACTGTGCGCGAAGCCGTCGAGAAACTGACCGAAGCGTTCCCCAAACTGCGCCAGCACCTGTTCAAGGAGGACGGGCAACTGCGTAGCTTCGTGAACCTGTATTTGGGCGATGAGGATGTGCGCCACCTGCAGGGGCTGGACACGCCCCTTGCGCCCGACGCGGAGCTAACCATCGTGCCGTCGGTGGCGGGCGGCGCGCCTACGCTGCTGGACGAGAAGCCCGCCGTGCGCAGCATCATCGACGATGCACGCCTGCACGCCGTCAGCCTCTCGCAAGAGGAGGTGCTGCGCTACAGTCGCCACCTGATTATGCCCGAAGTCACGATGGAGGGGCAGCGACGCCTCAAAGCGGCGCGCGTGCTGCTGATTGGCACAGGCGGGCTGGGGTCGCCCCTCGCCCTCTACCTCGCCGCCGCAGGGGTCGGAACCCTCGGACTGGTGGACTTCGATGTGGTGGACTACTCCAACCTGCAACGGCAAATCCTGCACTTCACCAGCGATGTCGGACGCCCCAAACTGCAGTCCGCCATCGAGAAGATACACGCCATCAACCCGCATGTGCATGTGATTCCGTTCGAGACACGCCTGACTTCGGAGAACGCGCTGGAGATTATGCGCGACTTCGATGTGATTGTGGACGGCACGGACAACTTCCCGACGCGCTACTTAGTCAACGACGCCTGCGTGCTGTTGGGCAAGCCGAATGTGTACGGCAGTATCTTCCGCTTCGAGGGGCAGGCGTCGGTGTTCTGGGCGGAGCAGGGTCCGTGCTACCGCTGTCTGTATCCTGAACCGCCCCCGCCAGGCTTGGTTCCCAGCTGCGCGGAAGGCGGCGTGCTGGGGATTCTGCCAGGACTCATCGGGCTGGTGCAGGCGACCGAGACGATCAAGCTGATTCTGGGCGCGGGCGAGCCGCTGATTGGGCGACTACTGCTGTTGGACGCGCTGGGGATGCGCTGGCGCGAGCTGAAACTGCGCAAGGATCCAAACTGCCCCGTGTGTGGCGCGAACCCCACCGTGCGCGAACTCATCGACTACGCCGAGTTCTGCGGCGTGCGCGGCGAAGAGGCGCCTCAAGACCTGCAGGGCATCCCGTGCCTCACCCCGCAGGAACTCAAGCGGCGACTGGACGCGGGCGAGCCGCTGGTGCTTCTTGATGTGCGCGAGCCGTATGAGCTGGAAATCAGCCGCCTACCGAACATCAAGCACATCCCGATGGCGCAGGTCGCCGAGCGCGTGCACGAACTCAACCCCGCCGACGAGGTGGTCGTCATCTGTCGTTCGGGCGGGCGCAGCGGGCAGATCACACGCCTACTCCTGCAGATGGGTTTCCGCCGCGTGAAAAACCTCACGGGCGGCATGAACGCCTACGCGCAGGAAGTAGACCCCAGCCTGCCTGTGTACTAAGACCAACTGCGCGTTCGGAAATTCCCCCCACTTGCAGGCTGATAAGGGTACATCGCTTGGGTTCGCTGCGTGCAGAGTGCGCCCACTTTCTGCCCTCACCCCCAGCCCCTCTCCCACGCGGTGGGAGAGGGGAGCCGCGCGTTGACCTGTTTGCTTCAGCATGGGCGGAAGCTTCGCTTCCGCACTCCATAATCCCCTCGCCCGCCTCGCGGGAGAGGGGGACACAGGGGGTGAGGGCAACACGGCGCGCCTGCCTGTTCATGCTTGTGCTGGGAAAAACAGCCCCTGCTGCAGAGATTCCGTGCCGAACCGTCGTACCCCTGTCAGACTTTCAGACGCCCCCCCTTGACTTGTAGACAAATGATGGTGTAAAATATTCTACAGGCGCGAGCCGCCGTTTCGTGGGCTGTTCCGAGCGGAGCACGGGGAGGGCGTCCTACCCTCCCCACCTAACAGGAGGCGACGATGGCGAAGACACTGACCAAATCGCAACGGGCGATACTGCAGTTTATTGTGAAGTTCACGCAGGAGAACGGCTACCCGCCGAGCATCCGCGAGATTCAGCGGGGCATCGGCGTCATCAAGAGCCTGCGCGGGATCACCCTGCACCTGGACGCGCTGCAGCGCAAGGGCTACATCGAGCGTAGCAGCAACGCGCGTTCGATTCGCGTCATTCACCCCGACTACCAGCCCGAGCGGGAGCGCGCGCGCCTGCTGCCGCTGGTGGGCACCATCGCGGCGGGAACCCCTGTGCTTGCCTACGAGAATGTGGAAGACCTGATTCCCGTGCCCGCCGACATGGTGCGCAATGTGGAGAACGCCTTTCTGCTGCGCGTCAAGGGCGACAGTATGGTCGGCGAGCATATCCTGCCGCGCGACTTGGTGGTCATCAAACCGCAGCAGACCGCCTACAACGGCGAGCTGGTGGCAGTGCTGGTCGGCGAAGAGGCGACCATCAAGCGCATCTTTTTCGAGCGCGGGCGCGTGCGCCTCGAATCGGCGAACCCCGCTTACGAACCCATCTACGCGCCCATCGAAGACGCGCGGGTCATCGGCAAGGTCATCGGACTGCTGCGCGACTACGGGCAGATGGGCGTCTGAGGCTATGCTGGGAACGCGGGCTCCCTGCCAGCACTCGATTTCAGGTACAATTCGCCCCGCGTGAGGTGCAACGCAGGCGATGACGGAGGCATACGACCCGAAACAGATCGAACCGAAATGGCACGCGCGCTGGCAACAGGCGCGCCTGTTCCGCACGCAAGACGACCCAAGCAAGCCGAAGTGCTATGTATTGGCGTTTTTTCCCTATCCGTCGGGCGACGGGCTATCGGTTGGGCACTGTCGGAACTACATCCCGTGCGACGCGCTGGCGCGCTTGATGCGCATGCGCGGCTACAATGTGCTGCACCCGATGGGTTGGGACGCTTTCGGCTTGCCCGCCGAAAACGAAGCCATCAACAAAGGGTCGCACCCTAAACACACCGTGCCCCGCTATGTCGCCAACTACAAGCGGCAGATGAACCTCATCGGGCTGTCTTACGACTGGGAGCGCGAAATCAACTCCAGCCAGCCCGACTATTACAAGTGGACGCAGTGGTGGTTTTTGCAACTCTACAAGCGCGGGCTGGCGTATCGCGCGAACGCGCCCGTCAACTGGTGCCCCCGCTGCCGCACCGTGCTGGCGAACGAAGAGGTGGAAGGCGGCAAGTGCTGGCGCTGCGAGACGCTGGTCGAGAAGCGCGATATGCCGCAGTGGTTTTTCAAAATCACCGCCTACGCCGACCGCCTGCTGCACGACTTGGACGAACTGGACTGGCCCGAAGGCATCAAGCAGATGCAACGCCACTGGATCGGGCGCAGCGAGGGCGTCGAGTTCGAGATGGCGATTCAGGGACGCCCCGACCTGAAGTTCCGCGTCTTCACCACGCGCATCGACACGGTGTTCGGGATGACCTTCGCGGTGCTGGCGCCTGAGCATCCGCTGGTGGACGCCATTACGACGCCTGAACAACGCGCGGCGGTGGAGGCGTACCGCGAGCGCGCCCGCCGCTTGGACGAGGCGACGCGCCTGTCCGCCGAGCGAGAACGCACGGGCGTCTTCACGGGCGCATACGCTATCAACCCTGTGAACGACGAGCCTGTGCCCATCTATATCGCCGACTATGTGCTGATGACCTATGGCACGGGCGCGATTATGGCAGTGCCTGCGCACGACGAGCGCGACTATGACTTCGCCCGCAAGCACGGGCTGCCCATCCGCGTGGTGATTTCGCCCGACGGCAGCGTACCCGACCCCGACGCAACGCCCGAATGCTACACGGGCGACGGGGTGATGGTCAACTCGGGCGCGTTTTCGGGGCTGCCCAACCGCGAGGGGATGCAGCGTCTCGGCGAGTGGTTCGAAGCGCGCGGGCTGGGCGAGCGCAAGGTGAACTACCGCCTGCGCGACTGGCTGATTAGCCGCCAACGCTACTGGGGCGCGCCGATTCCCATCGTTCACTGCCCCGCGTGCGGCGAAGTGCCCGTGCCCGAAAACCAACTGCCCGTGCTGCTGCCCGATGTGGAAGCGTATCAGCCGTCGGGCACCGGCGAATCGCCGCTGGCGAACATCCCCGAATTCGTGAACACGACCTGCCCGCAGTGTGGGCAGGTCGCGCGCCGCGAGACCGACACGATGGGCGGATTCGCCTGCAGCAGTTGGTACTTCCTGCGCTTCTGCGACCCCCACAACGACAAGGAGCCGTTCGCGCAGGACAAGGTGCGCTACTGGATGCCTGTCGACTACTATGTCGGCGGGGCGGAACACGCCGTGATGCACCTGCTGTACGCCCGCTTCTGGACCAAGGTCGGCTACGACGCGGGGTTTGTGCCCGTCAAAGAGCCGTTTTACCGCCTGCGCAATCAGGGGATGGTGCTGGCGCTGACCCCGTACCGCCCACCCCGCGAGGACGAGACGCTGCGCGAGGGCGAGGTCGGCATCCTCGTGCGCCGCGACCAACTGGAGCAGATGCGCGAGCAGGAAAAGGCGCAACTCTTCTGGCAGTGGGAGAAGATGTCCAAGTCGCGCTATAATGTCGTCACGCCCGACGAGATTGTGAAGCGCTACAGCGCGGACACGCTGCGCCTGTACGAGCTGTTCGTTGCGCCGTTCGATACCGCCATCGAGTGGAAAGAGGAAGGCGTCAAGGGCATGCATCGGTTTCTGGGGCGGGTGTGGCGGCTGATGCGCGAGGTACGCCCGTGCTTCGTGCGCGATTGGCGCCCCATCCTGAACGAGAGCTGCCAGACGCCTGAGTGTCCGCTGGACGAGCCTGCCCGCAAGATGCGCCAGCGCACGCACGCCAGCCTGAAAAAAATCGCCGCCGACATCCCCGACTTCAAGTTCAACACGGCGGTCGCCGCGCTGATGGAGTGGTTCAACCACATGGAGGACTACTGGCGCGGGGTGAACCAGCAGCCCTGCTGCGCCGACGCGATGGCGGTCGTGAGCGAGGCGGTGGAGTGCTTCATCCTCGCGCTGTCACCGTTCGCGCCGCATATCGCCGACGAGCTGTGGGAGGCGTATGGCTTCGAGGGCTTCACCCTGCAGCAGCCCTATCCGCAGTACGACGAGTCGCTGGCGCGCGCCGACGAGTTCGAGATGGTGGTGCAGGTCAACGGCAAGTTGCGCGACCGTATCGTCGTGCCTGCCGACATCTCGCGCGAGGCGATGGAGCAACTCGCGCTGCAAAGCCCGCGCGTGCAGGCGCACCTGGGCGGCAAGCCGCCGCGCAAGGTCATCGTCGTGCCTGGTAAGTTGGTGAATATCGTGGTGTAGGGTCGGGCGCGGGGAGCCTACTATGCCGAACGACAAGCCGCTGGGCGAGATTGATCTGGACTGCTGGGAGCAGTACGACGACCTCATCACGGACAGCCTGTGGCTGCTGGGCAAGCGCGACAACGCGGGTGCGCACGCGGCGGACTACTGGGGCAACTTCGCGCCGCAGATTGCGCACCAGGCGATGCGCCGCTTCACGAAGCTCGGCGAACTGGTGATTGACCCGTTCGTCGGCTACGGCACGACGCTGATTGAGGCGGTCAGGCTCGGACGGTGCGCGATTGGCGTAGACCTACAGCCGTCCTGTGTGGATACGGCGCGGGCGCGAGTGGGGCAAGCGGCGGGCGCAAGCGACGCCCGCGCCGTTGCCCTCGTGGGCGATAGCACGCGCCCCGAAACCGCCGCCGCCGTGCAAGAGGTGATGCACCAATGGGGCTTCACGCACGCGCACCTGCTTATCCTGCACCCGCCGTATCACGACATCATCCGCTTCAGCGACGACCCCAGCGACCTCTCCAACGCGCCCAGCATCGAGGCGTTTCTGGCAGGCTTCGGGCAGGTGGTCGGCAACTTCGCGCCGCTCTTGGCGCAGGGTCGCTTCCTTGTGCTGGTGATTGGCGACAAGTACGCTCGCGGCGAGTGGGTTCCGCTCGGCTTCCAGACGATGGAGGTGGTCAGGCAGCACGGCTTTCGGCTCAAAAGCATCTGCGTCAAGGACATCCACGAGAATCGCGGCAAGCGCGGGCAGTATCACCTGTGGCGCTACCGCGCCCTCAAGCACAACTTCTATGTGTTCAAGCACGAGTATGTGATGTTTTTTGAGAAGACCAACCCGTAGGGGCAGACCTCTGTGTCTGCCCTGTAGCGGCTGGGCGTTCGGGTATTCTATTGGATATGAAACGCCTGCTTGTGGTCGGGATTACGGGGCTGGCGCTGCTGGCGTCGGGGTGGACACAACTGCGCCAGATTCAGTTCAAGCACGAGGTGATTCTGCAGCGCGCAGCCTACACGCCTGGCGCGACCGTCAACGGCGCGGTCGTGTTGCAGGTGGATAAGCCCTACCATGTGAACGCGAACCCCGCCTCAGAAGACTACCTCATCCCCACCGAACTCAAACTCGCGGCGGGCAAGGGCTACAAAGTCGGCAAAGTGGAGTACCCGAAGCCCATCGAGAAGTTGTTCGCCTTCTCGGAGGGCAAGCCGCTGAAAATCTACGAAGGGCGCATACCCATCCGCTTCCAACTCACGCTGGATAAAAATGCGCCCAAGGGCAAACTGACCGTCAAGGCGACCTTGCGCTACCAAGCGTGCGACGACAACGCCTGCTATCCCCCGCGCACGCAGCCCATCGAGATTGTTGTGCCCATCGCCGACAAAGAGGGCGCGCCGAACCCCAAGTACGACGAAGCAATCAGTGCGGCGCAACCCGCTGACGCGCCGTCCAGCAGCGGACTGGTGGAGTATAGCCGCGGCGCGGGCGGGCTGGTGGGCAGGCTGGAGGAGTCGTTCCGCACGGGGCAGTGGGTGTGGTTCACGCTAATCCTGTTTGTGGGCGGGCTGGCGTTGAACCTGACGCCGTGCGTGCTGCCGCTGATTCCCATCACGCTGGGTTTTTTCAGCATGCAATCGCGCGGGCAGGTTGGGCAGCGCGTCGGGCTCAGCGCGCTGTATGCACTCAGCATGGCGTCGATGTACGCGGTGCTGGGCACAGCGGCGTCGCTGGCGGGCAAAGCGTTCGGCTTCCAGTTCCAGAACCCGTGGGTGCTGGGCACGCTGATTGCGCTGATTGTGCTGTTCGCGCTCGCGCTGTTTGGCGTCTACAAGTTCCAAGTGCCCCCTGCGTTGATGCGCTATGTGGGCGCGCGGCAGGGCTGGCTCGGCGCGATTCTGATGGGGCTGCTGGCGGGCGTCGCGGCTGCGCCGTGCATCGGTCCCGTGATTGCCGCGCTGATTCCCATCGTCGCCGCGCTGGCGAACCCGATGATTGGCTTTTTGGCGTTTCTTGCGCTGGGGCTGGGGCTGGGCGCGCCCTACTTTGTGGCGGGACTGTTTTATGACCGCGTGCAGAAGCGTATCCCCCGCTCAGGCGAGTGGACGATACTGGTGGAGCGCATCTTCGGCGTGCTGCTGCTGGGCGTCGCGCTGTTTTTCGCAAGCAGCCTGATGTCCCCGCAGACCTATGGCTGGGCGTGGGTCGCCTTTTTGGGGCTGAGCGCGCTCTACTTCCTGTTCGGCGAGCGCAAGGAGATTACCCAGCCGCGCGTTGTGCGCTTCAAGCAGGCGATTGGCGTTGTGTGCGCCGCGATTATGGTCAACAACGCGCTGTCGATGACGCGCCCCAAAGTGGAAATCGCATGGGAGCCGTACAGCCTCCAGCGGCTGGAGCAAGCCCAAGCGGAGGGCAAGCCCGTGCTGATCGACTTCACGGCGACTTGGTGCCAAGCGTGCGGCGAACTGAAGCACTTCACTTTCACCGACCCTGCCGTCGTGCGCGAATCGGAGCGGTTCGTGCGCCTCGTGCTGGACGCGACGACCGAGTCTGACCCAACCGTGCAAGACGCCCTCAAGCGGCACGCGGTCGTTGGGCTGCCGACGGTCATCTTCATCGACTCGCAAGGCAACGAACGGCGCGACCTGCGCCTGACGGGCTTCGAACGCGCCGACAAGTTCCTCAAGCGCATGCAGGCGGTGCAATAATGACGCGCGAACTTCCCAAACGAACCTACGGCAAGACGGGCGTGCGGATGCCTATCCTCGCGCTGGGCGGCGCGGGCGTGCTGCAAGACGCCAGCCGCACCGCAGAAGCCGTCGCCATCATCCGCGAAGCCGTCGAACAGGGCGTCTACTACCTCGACACCGCGCAGCAGTACCGCGACAGCGAGCGAATCTTCGGCGAGGCGATCGATGGCATCCGCAGCAAGGTGTTCGTCAGCACCAAAAGCGCGCGGCGCGACTACGACGGCGCATGGCGCGACCTCGAAAACAGCCTCAAACGCCTGCGCACCGACCGATTGGAGCAGTGGATTGTGCATCATGTCTCGTACCCGCACGAGATTGACCGCTTGTTCGCCCCCGACGGCGCGATCAAAGCGTTCCAGCAAGCCAAAGAGCAGAAGATTGTGCAGTATGTCGGCATCTCAGGGCACAACGACCCACAGGTGATTCGGACGGCGATGGAGCGGTTCCCGTTCGATATGGCGTTGATTCCGCTGAATCCGACGGAGCCACACCACCCGCGCACCTTCGCGAAGGAGTTCCTGGAGTATGCGCGGCGCAAGGGGGTCGGGCTGGCGGTGATGAAGGTGATGGGCGTGGGGCGGCTGGTGGGCGAGGGCAAGTTCACCGTGAGCGAGTTGTTCCGCTACGCGCTGAGCCACCCGATTCACACGGCGGTCATTTTGCCCAACAGCCTGCGCGAGTTGCGCGAGCTGCTGGCGGCGGCACGCGCGTTCACGCCGATGACGCCCGACGAGCTGCGCGCCCTTGAAGCCCGCGCCAAGCCCCTCACCGACCAAGTCGCGGGGATGTATCACCAGTGGCCGTGAGGGTTCGCTAAACGACTTTAGCCCCGCGACAACTGCTTCCAGCAAGCGAACCTGCACAGGGGCTGAAGACGCTAATCGCCAACGACGCGCCAACCCACAAATCCGCGAACATCTTCACAATCAGGTACAATACTGTCTCGGAGGCTGCTATGAACACGCCGAATGAACTGCGCTATACCCGAAGCGACGAATGGGTGCGAATCGAAGGCGAGGTCGCCACGCTTGGCATCACCGACTACGCCCAATCGGAACTGGGCGACATTGTGTTTCTGGAGCTGCCCGAACCAGGACGCTACCTGCAGGTGGACGAGAGTTTCGGCGTCATCGAATCGGTCAAGGCGGCGTCCGACCTGTACGCCCCGCTGGAAGGCGAAGTGATCGAGGTCAACACCGCCTTGCAATCCGCGTTGGAGACCATCAACCAAGACCCCTACGGCAAGGGCTGGATGATCAAACTCCGCATGACAGACCCCAGCCAAGCCGAGAAGTTGATGACCGCCGACGAGTACCGCGCCTACCGCCAAATCTGAGGACGCCCATGCGCTACATCCCGCACACCGAGCAGGACATTCAGCAAATGCTGGAGACGATTGGTGTCTCGTCCATTCGCGAGCTGTTTCAAGACATCCCCGACGACCTCTACATTCAGGGCGAGCTGCCTGTCCCGCCCGCGCTGGACGAACACGCGCTGTTTCGGCGGCTGAGCCAGCTGGCGTCGCTGAACGCCGACGCGACGCGCTGGGTGAGTTTTCTCGGCGCGGGCGCGTATGACCACTTCATCCCCGCCGTCGTGGGCGTAATCATCAGCCGCGGCGAGTTTTTGAGCGCGTACACCCCCTACCAGCCCGAAGCGAGCCAAGGGCTGCTGCAGAGCATCTTCGAGTTCCAGACGATGGTGTGCGAGCTGACGGGCATGGAGGTCGCCAACGCCTCGATGTACGACGCTTCGACCGCGCTGGCGGAGTCCGCGCTGATGGCCTGCCAGATTACGGGGCGTTCGAAAGTGGTCGTGTCGCAGGCGGTGCATCCGCACTATCGGCAGGTGTTGCGCACCTACCTGTGGACGAACAGCCGCCAGTTGGTGGAGGTTCCCGCCCGCGAGGGGCTGACCGACCTGGACGCACTGACCGCCGCGCTCGACGATGAGACCGCCTGCGCGATGGTGCAGTACCCGAACTTCTTCGGCGCGATTGAGTCGCTGCAGCCTGTGTCAGACGCGGCGCATCGGGTGGGCGCGCTGGCGATTGCGTGCGTCGACCCGATTGCGCTGGGCGTGCTGAAACCGCCAGGCGAGTACGACTTCGACATCGTGGTCGGCGAGGGTCAGGGGCTGGGCAACGCGATGGGCTTCGGCGGACCGATGCTGGGGCTGTTCGCGTGCAAGCAAGCGCACCTGCGACGCATCCCAGGACGCATCGTCGGGCAGACGACCGACGCAGAGGGCAGGCGCGGGTTCGTGATGACGCTGCGCACGCGCGAGCAGGACATCCGCCGCGAAAAGGCGACCTCCAACATCTGCACGAACGAAGCGCTGTGCGCGTTAGCCAGCACGGTGTTTTTGGCGTCGCTGGGCAAGAGCGGCTTCCGCGAACTCGCCGAGACCTGCACCCAGAAGGCACACTACGCTGCGCGGCAACTTACCCAAATCGATGGCGTGCGCCTAAAATACCCCGACGCGCCGTTTTTCAAGGAGTTCGTGCTGACGCTGCCGCGCCCCGCCGACGAGGTGTGCGACGCGCTGCTGCAGCATTCCATCATCGCTGGGCTGCCACTGGGCGACTACGACGCCCCGATGCGCCACGACCTGCTGGTGTGCGTCACGGAGACGCGCACCCGCGAAGAGATCGACGCCTTCACCGACGCGCTGCGCCAAGCGCTGTAGGGTATACTGAGGCTACCGCGGGGGGAGCTGCGGCGGCGGCTGAGACCTTGCTTCGGCGAGGGACCCCTTGAACCTGATCCGGGTAATACCGGCGGAGGGAACGCGGCAGGCTTATGCCTACTGCTGCCCCCTGTCGCTGCATCGCCCGCGAGACTCTATCAGGAGGCTATGCATGCAGGACACCATAACGCAGATGCACTACGCGCGGCAGGGCGTCATTACCGACGCGATGCGCACATGCGCCCAATCCGAGGGCTTAGACCCCGAACTCGTGCGCGAAGAGGTCGCTCGTGGACGCGCGATTATCCCTGCCAACATCCACCACCGCAGCCTACAGCCCATCGTGATTGGCAAGCGGTTCCGCACCAAAGTGAACGCGAACATCGGCAGCTCCGCGCTGGACGCCCACCTCGAGAACGAGCTGGAGAAGCTGCGCACTGCCGTGCGCTGGGGCGCAGACACGGTGATGGATCTGTCCACCGCAGGCGACTTGGACGCGATACGCACGGCGATTATCGAGCATTCGCCCGTGCCTGTCGGAACCGTGCCTGTGTACCAACTGCTGACCGAAGCGCGCAGCGTGGAGTCGATTCGCGAGCAGGACTTTCTGGACATCGTGGAGCATCAGGCGCGGCAAGGCGTGGACTACATGACCATCCACGCGGGCGTGCTGCGCGGCTTCATCGCGCTGACTGAGCAGCGGCTAACAGGCATCGTCAGTCGCGGCGGCGCGATTATGGCGGAATGGTGCTTGGTTCACCACCGCGAGAACCCCTACTACACGCACTTCGACAAGTTGCTGGACATCTGCCGCCGCTACGATGTCACGATCAGCTTGGGCGACGGCTTGCGTCCGGGGTCTATCGCCGACGCGAACGACGCGGCGCAACTGGCGGAGCTGCGCGTGCTGGGGCAACTCACCCAACGCGCGTGGGAAAAGTCCGTACAGGTGATGGTGGAGGGTCCTGGGCACATCCCGCTGCACCTGCTGGAGGAGAATGTGCGCCTGCAGCAGGAGTGGTGCCACGAGGCGCCGTTTTACACGCTGGGACCGCTGGTGACCGACATCGCGCCGGGCTACGACCACATCGCGTCGGCGATTGGCGCGGCGATTGTCGCATGGCACGGCGCCGCGCTGCTGTGCTATGTGACGCCCAAGGAGCATCTCGGCTTGCCCAACGCCGAGGAGGTCAAGCAGGGGCTGATTGCCTACCGCATCGCGGCGCACGCTGCCGACCTTGCGAAGGGCGTCCCAGGCGCACGCGACTGGGACGACGCGCTGTCCAAAGCCCGCTTCGAGTTCGACTGGAACCGCCAGTTCGAGCTGGCGATTGACCCCGACACGGCGCGGGCGTTGCACGACGAGACGATGCCGAAAGAGGCGCACAAGTTCGCGCCGTTCTGCAGCATGTGCGGACCGAAGTTCTGCCCAATGGCGACCACGCAGCGACTGCGCGCGCTGAGCCGTCAGGCGTAGGCAAGGGCTTGGGGCGGCGCGCGTCGCCCCAAGCGTTCACTCGGTCTCTGCAGTTTCAGGCGCATCGGTGAGAGCCGCCTCCAGCGCGCGGGTGAACTCCTCGAGGGAGGTCGCCTCAATCGCGGTCATCGCCAACTCCTCCAGCGTCTCCAGCGACGGAACCTGGACGAGCTTCTCCTCCAGCGGGAGCGCAGCGTCGCCGAAACGCGACTTGAGTACGCGCATCGTAAAGCGTATCTGCCCCTTCCGTTCGCCCTGCTGCAGCCCCTTGCTGTAGCCGTCGGCATAGCCCTCTTCAAGGGCGAGACGCTCCAAGCTGGTGAGCGGCCACTCGGATTGCTCCTCGATCTGGCGCACGAACTCCTGAACCCGCTTCTCTAACTCGGCTGGCAGTGCCATAATGTAATCCACCACCTTATATAGCTCGATGACCTGTTCTGGAGTATACCCTTTGGCTTGCATTGCGCGGATGAGCGCAAGCTTCTCCCCGAACATGAGGTTGGGGCGTCCGCGCGTCTTGAGGGCGCGCAGGTGCGCCAACACCACCAGCGCAAACGGGTTTTCGGACTGCTCCAGTTCCGCCTCGTCGAAGTCAAGCAGCTTGACTGTGGGAAACTCGAAGCGGATGTTGCAGCCCTCCAAACGGCGCTCGAACACGCTCGGACGCCAGTTTGGGTCGTCGTCCGCCAGAATCGCCAAGCTGATGAGTTCAGGATAGTCGTTCGCGTCGAAGATGCGGTAGTAGTAGACGAACAAGCGCAGCGGGAAGTTCGGGTCGCGCTGCGCCTGTATCTCGATATGGAGCAGCACGACGCGCGGGACGCCGTCCCGAAAGTAGATCCGTACCAGCACATCGACATCGACGCTCCGCACGCCCTTGCGCAACTGGGCAGGGGCGAGACGATGCAGCTCCGTGCTGAGAAACTCCACAGGGCGCGTCCAGTCGATGCGTGCATGCAGCGACGGGAACAAGAGCTGAAGACATTCGGGCAGGAAGGCGCGTATCGCGTATTTCCAGCCCTCGTCGAAGCCTCGTCGGACTCGTCTGCGTGGGCGCATAGCGCGTCGGAGATTCGCAACGCCCCGCACGCCTCCTGCTCGCCGACGGTGGGGTATAATTAGGCTACCCAATATAGGAGGTATCCTAACGCGCTATGAGTTATCCGTGCTATATGCGCTTGCCGCACGAGCTGCAGCAGGCGACCGAGATTGTAGACCTTATCGGCTACACACCGCTGATACGGCTGCGCCGCATCACGCGCCACCTGCCCGAAAGCATCGAGATTTACGGCAAGGCGGAGTGGTTCAACCCGGGCGGCTCTGTCAAAGACCGCCCTGCCTGGAATATCGTGCGCACAGCCATCGAGCGCGGCGAGTTGCGCGGGGGCAAGCGGCTGCTGGACGCCACATCGGGCAACACGGGCATCGCCTTCGCGATGATTGGCGCGGCGCTCGGCTTCGGCGTCACGCTCTGTATGCCCGCGAATGTCAGCACCGAGCGCAAGCGCATCCTGAAGGCTTACGGCGCGGAGGTGATTTACACCGACCCGCTGGAGAGTTCCGACGGCGCGATTCGCAAGGCGCGCGCACTCTACGCCCAGCACCCTGACCGCTACTATTACGCCGACCAATACAACAACCCCGCGAACTGGCAGGCGCACTACGAGACCACAGGCGTCGAGATTCGGCAGCAGACGGAGGGGCGCATCACGCACTTCGTGGCGGGGCTGGGCACGACAGGCACTTTCGTCGGCGTAGGGCGACGCCTACGCGAGTATCGGCGCGACATCCAGCTCATCGCGCTGCAGCCCGACTCGCCCTTCCACGGGCTGGAGGGGCTGAAGCATCTGGAGACGGCGATTGTGCCTGGCATTTATGACCCAACGCTGGCGGACGCGAACTTAGCGATTAGCACGGAGGACGCCTACGCGATGGCGCGGCGGCTGGCACGCGAGGAGGGCTTGCTAGTGGGGGTCTCGGCAGCGGCGGCGGTCGTCGGCTCGCTGCGCGTCGCCGAAGCGATTCTGCGCGACGCCGAAACGCGCGGCGAGGAACCCCACGCCGTCATCGTCACCATCCTGTGCGACAGCGCGGACAAGTACCTCTCCGAACGGTTCTGGGACGACGAGACGCCATGAGGCTGCGCCTTTCGCCTGAAGTGGAGGCGGTTATCCGCGCGCACGCCCGCGAGGAGTACCCCCACGAGTGCTGCGGCGCGCTGCTGGGCACAGAAGACGGCGACACGCGCGTGATTACACAGGTCATCCGCCTTGCGAACGAACGCACCGACCAGCGCGAACGGCGCTTCTATGTCAGCCCGCAGCAGGTGCTGATGGCGGAGCGTCAAGCGCGCGCGGCAGGACTGTTGCTGCTCGGCTTCTATCATTCGCACCCCGACCATCCTGCCGTGCCGTCCGAGTACGACCGCGAACACGCGCTGCCCTACTACTCGTACCCCATCGTTTCTGTCGTGCAGGGCGAGCCGACCGACCTGCGCTCGTGGCGGCTGAAAGAGGATCGGTCGGGGTTTGAGGAGGAGAGGGTCTGTCATTAGGGACACATTCTCAGGTATACTCTCCCCCGTTATGGCGATTGCGGTCGTCTTTCCAGGGCAAGGCTCGCAGCGTCCAGGGATGGGACGCGAACTCTACGAGCGCAGCGCCGCGGCACGCCGAGTGTTCGACATCGCCAGCGAGTTTTCGGGACGCTCCTTCACCAAGCTGTGCTTCGAGACCGACGAGGAGACGCTCAAGCGCACCGAGAACGCGCAGCCCGCACTGCTGGTTGTCTGCTACGCGGCGTGGGAAGCGCTGCGCGAAGCGGTTCCCGACTTCGCGCCCGACTTTGTGGCAGGGCACAGCGTCGGCGAGTATCCCGCGCTCGCGGCGTCGGGCGTGTGGACGCTCGAAGAATCGCTGCGCTGGGTGGAGCAGCGCGCCTCTGCGATGCATGTGCTGGCGTACCAAGTGCCTGGCACGATGGCGGCAGTGCTGGGACTCACAGGCGACCAAGTGGAAGCTGTGTGCCAGCAGGTGCAGCAGGACACGGGCGAGGTGGTCGTGCCCACGAACTACAACGCACCGCACCAAATCGTGATTTCGGGCACGGTGAACGCCGTGCAGGTCGCCGCGCAACGCCTGCAGGAGGCGGGCGCACGGCGGATTGTGCCGCTGATGGTCGCAGGCGCGTTCCATTCGCCTCTGATGCAACCTGCTGCCGACCTGATGACCGAAGCGTATCGCGAGGCGAACTTCCAGAAACCCGTGTACCCGTTCTTCTCTACCATCGAGGTGCGCGTGCTAACCGACCCCGACGAAATCCGCCAAGTGATGGGTCAGCAAATCGCGCGCCCCGTGCGCTGGCAACAAAGCGTGGAGGCGATGCACGCGCAGGGCGTGGACGCCTTCATCGAACTCGGCGTCGGCGATGTGCTGTCGGGGCTTATCAAGCGCATCGTGCCCGACGCGCGCACGCTCCGTGTGGTAGACTCTAAGACCTTAGACGAGACGGTTGCGTTTTTGCGAGGCGCTGCATGACACTTTCGTTGGATGGACGAGTTGCGCTCATCACGGGCGCAGGCAGAGGGATTGGCAAGGCGGTGGCACAGACGCTCGCGACAGCGGGCGCACGCGTCGCGCTGCTGAGCCGCACGGAAGCGAACGCGCAGGCAGTCGCCCACGCGATTGAAGCGGCGGGCGGGCACGCGCTCGCCTTCGGCGGCGATGTCGCCGACCCCAGCACGGTGGACACCGTCATCGAGCAAACCCTCAAGCACTGGGAATGCCTGGACATCGTGGTCAACAACGCAGGCGTCACGCGCGATACCCTGCTGCTGCGCATGAAGGACGACGACTGGGACGCGGTGCTGCAAACGAACCTGAAGGGCGCGTTTGTGTGCAGCCGCGCCGCGCTCAAACCCATGATGCGCCAGCGGTGGGGTAGAATCGTGAACATCAGTTCGGTGGTCGGGCTGACAGGCAACGCGGGTCAGGCGAACTACGCGGCGTCCAAAGCCGCGCTGATTGCCTTCACGAAAAGCGTCGCGCTGGAGATGGGCAGTCGCGGAATCACCTGCAACGCCGTCGCCCCTGGACTAATCGAGACCGATATGACGCAGGCGATGCCCCAACAGGCGCGCGACTATGCCCTGCAGCGCATCCCCGTCGGGCGATTCGGTACACCCGAAGACATCGCCTATGGGGTACTCTTTCTGTGCAGTGAGTACGCCGCGTACATTACGGGGCAAGTGTTCGTCATCGACGGCGGGCTGACCGTCGGAATCTAACCCTAATCAGAGGAGGTTGACACACCATGAATCAGGAAATCTTCGAGCGAGTGCAGAAGGTCATCGTGGAGCAGTTAGGCGTGGACGAGAACGCCGTTGTGCCTGAGGCGAGCTTCACCGACGACTTCAACGCCGACTCGCTGGACTTGGTCGAGCTGGTGATGGCGTTCGAGCAGGAGTTCGATGTCTCCATCTCGGAGGAGGAGGCGGAGCGCGTGCGCACGGTGGCGGACGCGGTGCGCATGCTGACCGAGAAGGTGCAGGCAGGCGAATAAGATGCGTCGTCGGGTTGTCATCACGGGGCTGGGGCTGGTTACCCCGTTGGGGCAGGGCAAAGACGCGCTGTGGGAAGGGCTGACCCTGCCCCGACGAGTAGTTGGTCCCATCACGCGCTTCGACGCCACAGGCTACAGCACGCGCATCGCGGCGGAAGTCAAGGACTTCGACCCAACGCAGTTTATGGAGCGCAAGGACGCCCGCCGCGCCGCACGCTTCATCCAGTTCGCGATTGGCGCGACGCACCTTGCCCTTCAGGACGCCCAACTCGCCATCACGGACGCCAACCGCGAGCAGGTCGGCGTGCTGATTGGCTCGGGCATCGGCGGCATCGACTACATGGACACCCAAGTGCGCCTGCTGGATCGCCACGGACCCGACCGCGTCAGCCCGTTTTTGCCCGCGATGATGATTAGCGACATGGCGTCGGGGATGGTCTCCATCCACTTTGGGATTAAGGGACCGAACCTGTGCGCCGTGACGGCGTGTTCGACGGGTGCGGACGCAATCGGGTTGGCGACGCGCTTGATTCAGTACGGCGACGCGGAGGTGATGCTGGCGGGCGGCAGCGAAGCGGCGATTGAACCCATCGGCATCGCAGGCTTCTGCGCGGCGCGGGCGATGTCCACCCGCAACGACGACCCCGAACACGCCAGCCGACCGTTCGATGCCGAGCGCGACGGGTTCGTGATGGGCGAGGGCGCGGGCGTGCTGGTGCTGGAGTCGCTGGAGCATGCGCAGGCGCGCGGCGCACGCATCTACGCCGAAGTGCTGGGCTACGGCATGACCGCCGACGCCTACCACATCACGCAGCCCGACCCCGAAGGCGACGGCGCCCTGCGCGCGATGCGCAAAGCCATCCACGACGCAGGGCTACAGCCCACCGACATCGACTACATCAACGCGCACGGCACCTCCACCCGCTACAACGACGCCAAAGAGACGCTCGCCATCAAGCGGCTGCTGGGCGAGGACGCCTACCGCGTGCCCGTCAGTTCCACCAAGTCCGTCACGGGGCACCTGTTGGGCGCGGCGGGCGCGGTGGAAGCGGCGATCTGCGTGCTGGCGCTGCAGCACCAGACCGTCCCGCCCACCATCAACTACGAACACCACGACCCCGAATGCGACCTCGACTATGTGCCCAACACGGCGCGCCCTGCGACCTTACGCTATGTGATGACCAACTCCTTCGGCTTCGGCGGGCACAACAGCGTGCTGGTGCTGGGGCAGGTGTGAGGGCGCGTTATACCAATCGCGCGGGCGGAGTTTACAATTGTGCCCCCCTCCTTTAGGTTCCCCCCGCTTCGCGAGGGGAACCGCGCACAGGTTCGGTTCCCCCTGCACGCAGGGGGGAACCTTAAGGAGGGGGCATCAACTGCTGTTTTTTGTGAACTCTGGCTCGGCGATTGGTATAAAACTTACCCCAGCGTCAGGCGTCCGCCTTGCACGACGACTTCGTAGCGTTGGGGCGCGCTGCCCGTGGCGTGAATCATCGCAGGCACATGCGGTGCAAGCAACAGCAGCAGGCTCCGCTCCACAGCGCGCTCCAACTCGCGTGCGCCGTAATGCTCGCTGAAGCCATGCTCCACCAGCCACTCGACCGCCTCATCGCTAACGACGAGTTCGATGTTGCGCTTGCGGTACACCTCGATGATTTGCGCCAGCAGGCGGTCGCGCACGATTTGGCGCACGGTCTCGCGTTGCAGTGGTCGGAACACGCAAATCGCGTCCACACGGTTGATAAACTCGGGCGCGAAGCGCTGCGCAAACGCCTTGCGCCAGTCTTCGAGGCTCGGCTGCTCGCGCAAAAACCCGACCTCCGTTTCGGGCTGCAGGTTCGAGGTCATCACAATCACGGTGTCGGCGAACGACACGCGCCTGCCCTGCGCATCGATGATGTAGCCGTCGTCGAAGATTTGCAGGAACAGTTTGTGAATCTCGGCGTGCGCTTTCTCCATCTCGTCCAGCAGCACGACGCAGAAGGGGTTCTCGGCGACGAAGTCGAGCAGGGGCGCGCCGCGCTCGAAGCCGATGTAGCCGAACTCCGCGCCCAGCAGCCGCGCGGCAGTGTGCGCCTCGTAGAACTGGTTCATGTCCAAGCGCAGCATCTTGTCGCGCGAGCCGAAAAAGTATTCCGCCAGCGCACGCGCCGTCTCGGTCTTGCCGACGCCTGTAGGACCCGCGAACAGGAACACGCCGTTGGGGCGCTCGGGGCGCAGGTCTAAGCGACGGATTTTGAGGCTGAACACGCGCACCAGCGTCTCGAGGGCGTCGTCCTGTCCCATCACGCGCGATTTGAGGAACGCCTCCAGCCCGCGCAGCGACTGAAGCATTGCCGCCTCGCCCCCGCCAATCGGCAGCCCTGTGACGACGCCTGCGGTCTCCCACACCATGCGCGGCTCGATGTAGACAACGCCCTGCGCCCGCGCTCTGCCCGCGATGTGATCCATCAGCAGAATTGCCTTGTCGGGGAACGGGCGGTGCTGGATATGCTCGTCGGCGACCTGCACAATCAACTGTAGCGTCTCGTTGGGGAACGCCAGCCTGTGCTGCTGCTCGAACAGGCTCGCCAGTTGCGCAAGCACCTGGAGGGTCTCTTCGCGCGTCATCGGGCGCACCTCGATGGGCTGGAAGCGTTTCAGCAGGTCAGGCGCGCGATGCACATAGCGGCGGAACATCTCCAGACTGCTCACTGCACCGATGATGGGCACGCGCCGTGCAATCAGCGCGGAGAGGAACTCCTGGCGCAGCATTTCGATTGGCGGCGCGGGCGCACTCAGAAAGCTCTCGAACGCCTCAATATACAGAATCGCGTTCAGTTGCGTCGCCTCCTCGATGAGTTTGCCCATCAGTTCGGGGTTATCGAAGAGGTGCGGCAGCATAATCAGGGGACGCTTGCGCAGCGGTTCGGGCGCGGTGTCGTCGGCGATATGCTCGGCGACGCCCTGCACGACCGCGCGCCGTCCGACGCCCTCCAGCCCGACCAGCACGGCGTAGGGGTTCACAGGGCGACACAGCGTCTCGGTCAGCAGCGCGATCTCAGCCTCGCGCCCGACCACGCGGGGCAATGCGCCCTGACGCGCCTGCTCTGTGAGGTTCGTGCCGATTTGCAACAGCGCGGGCGGCGCAGGAAACAAACTCTCGCGCGGAATCAGCCCCGACAGCAGCGCAATCGCTTTCAACAGGTGCACCTCGTTGACCTGTGCGCGTTGCTCCCGCTCCGCAATCCGAATCGCGAGTTCGATAATCGCCTCGTAGGGGATGGCGATCTGCGAACTGGGATTCTCAAGCTCATGTTGCACCGCTTCGGTCAGGGCATCAAGGTTAATATTCGGCAGCAGTTGCTGTACGGTTGGGGCGTGCGTTTTGAGGATTGCCAGCAGCAGGTGGCGTGCGTCGGGCGCGTGTCCGCCTGCCAGCAGCACCGCCTCTTCCACGAGGTGGTGGACGGCTTCCGTTAGGTGGTCGTCGGGCAGCAGTTGGCGTTCCATCGTCTACTCCCAGCGGTGGTAGGCGGGGTGTCCGGGCTTGACCGCGACGAATGTGCCGCGGCAGGTCGCGCACACCTCGCCGTGTGCAATCAGTTCGCCTTCCACGATGACCTTACTGCCCTGCGCCTCTACGGGGCGGGCGCGCAGGCGCACAGGCGCGTCCACGGGCGTTGGGCGCAGCATGCGTATCGTGTATTCCGCCGTGACGGTCGCAGGCGGGCGATCCAGCCCCTGCGTGGTCATCAGGTGGTACGCCGCCGTCCAGTTGCAGTGGCAGTCCAGCAGTGTGCCGATAACCCCGCCGTTGAGCGCGCCTTCGAACGCTTGGTGGTGCGGTTGCGGCTGCCACTCGGCGACCGTTTCGCCGCCCTCGCCCACGAAACTGCGGATGTGCAGCCCCTGCGGGTTCGCTGCACCGCACCCGTAGCAGATGCTGTTCGGCGCGTAGGTCTCTTGCAGGCTCTTGTCCACGCGCACAAAGTTCGGCAAGCAGCGCGCGATTCCTGCTACAGCTCGCGTATTGCCCACAGCCGCGCGGTGTGGCGTCCGCTCGTGCGCCAGCCTTCCGAGTATGCCACGACGCGCATCCCGTCGGGCAACAAGGTGGGCAGTTCGCCTGCATCGGCGACGCGCCTGTCGGCGGCGGGCTTGCCGAAGCGGGCGCGGTGCGTCTCGGTGAACGCCTCCACCAGCAGCGCGCCGCCTGGCTTTAGCCACGCGCAGGCGCGGCGAATAAGTTCCCGCGCGTAGAAGTAGAACAGCAGAATGCTGTCGAACGCGCCGTCGGGCTGCCAGTCGCTTTTCTCCAAGTCGGCGCAGACCCACTGGATGGGCGGGCTGTCGGGCGCGTAGCGACGCTGCAGGTCGCGCCCGCGCTGCAGGGCTTCGGGCAGGCGGTCTACCGCAACCACCTGCCAGCCCTGCGCCGCCAGATAGACCGCCTCGCGCCCGCTGCCGCAGCCCAAGTCGAGGGCGCGGGGGGCAGTGATAAACTTTTCGGGAAAGGGGCTGGGGGTGAAGTCAGACGCGGCAACGACCTCCACCAACCACGCATTCGGTTCCCACAGCCGATAGCGCGCCGTCGGGTCGGCGTCTGGCGGCGGCGCAGGTACAAGCCGCGCGCGCCTGCTCCGCGCGTGCAGCCACCCCAGCGCGTGGTACGCCTGCTGCGAATCGGCGACCACCCACACCTCGCGCTCAGGCGGCGGCAACTCGTGCGTGCGCCGTTCCATGTCTGCCAGCGGAAGATGCACCACGCCCGCATACGCCCCCGCCACACTCAGATAGCGCGTAGGCAGCAGTCCCATCGTCGATAGAGTACCCCCGCAGGTATACTTGCGCCGATGCGAATTGCGCACCTCAGCGATGTGCATTTGGGCTATCGTGCCTACAGCCGCACGAACGAACACGGCATGAATCAGCGCGAGTATGATGTGCTGCAGGCGTTCCGACGCACCCTGCGCGCCATCCGCGACGCCGAACCCGACTTGGTGCTAATCACGGGCGACCTGTTCCACGCCGTGCGCCCGCCCAACAGCAGCCTTCTCGCTGCCTATGGCTACCTATCCGACTTCCAGAAGAGTCGCCGCAACGCGCCGCTGGTGATTATCGCGGGCAACCACGAGACGCCGCGCGTTGCTGGCAGCGGCTGTATCCTCGCGCTGCTGAAACACCTCGACGGCGTACAGGTCGTCTACGACCAAATCGATATGCCTTACATCCCGTCGCTGGACGCGAGCCTGCTATGCATTCCCGCGCGGGGTGTGCCCGACATCGAGCGGCGCATCTTGCAGCCGAACCCCGACACGCGCTACAACCTGCTGCTGCTGCACGGCTTGCTGGAGGGCGTCACCCAGTTCACGCTGGAGCGACCGATTGACCGCCAGAAGATTGTGCGCGACGAGTGGGACTACATCGCGCTGGGCGATTGGCACATGTATCAACAGGTTGCGCCGAACGCGATTTACGCAGGCGCGACCGAGTTCACCAGCACCAACATCTGGGAGGAGGCAGGCGAGTCGAAGGGATGGGTGCTGTACGACGCCGACACGCGCACGCACGAGTTTCACCCCATCCGCACGCGCGCGGTGTACGACCTGCTGCCGATAGACGCCGCGGAGCTGACCGCCACGGAGTTGAACCAAGCCATCGAGTCGCGGGCGGACGCGCTGGGCGACGCGCTGAATGGGGCAATCGTGCGCCAGCGCGTATGGAACCTGCACCCCGACCTGCGCCGCCAGATTGACGGCGAGCTGCTGCGCGAACTCAAGGCGCGCGCGTTGCACTACCTGTTAGACCCGCGCCCGCCGCGCCCCAGCACAGGGGGACGCGCCTACGGACAGACTCCCGAAACCGACGGCGAGAGCCGACTCACCCTCGCCGACGAATGGAGACTGTTTGCCGCCACCTACGACCTGCCCGCCGACATCGACCGCGCGGCGTTTATCGAACTCGGCGCACGCTACCTGCAAGAGGCGGACGCAACGGAACAACAGGGGTAATACCAACCGCGTGGGCGGAGTTTACAATTGCCCCCCTCCTTTAGGTTCCCCCCCGCTTCGCGAGGGGAACCGCGCACGGGTTCGGTTCCCCCTGCTGGCAGGGGGAACCTTAAGGAGGGGGTCTTCAATCTCGCTTGTTTTTGTAACTGTGTCCACGCGATTGGTATAAATGTGTGGGTTGAGACGACATTCTGTAGGGGCAACCCTGTGTGGTTGCCCCTACGATGGGCACGCCTGGCAAAGTTTAGCGCAGCGCTTTCACGCAGCGTCCCAGCGTGCCAGAGAACTGGTCATCGGACGGGATGCCCCATAGGTCGCGCGAGCCTGGGATGTTCGCGCTCGAATCGCACACTTTCTGCTGCTGCTGTCCGCAGGTGCGATTGAACGGCGCAGTCTGCACGCACCAGAGGCGGAACGTTCGGTTCGAGATGTTAATGCAGGACAGGTTCGCTTGGCGCACCTTGAGCGACTTCGCGTGCCCGTCTGCATAGGCAACCGAGACGGTCTCGCTATGGCGCCCCTCTACGGGCGAGTTGAACAGGCTGCAGTTGCCGTTGCCGCCTTGAAGGGTGAGATGCCCATCCAGATACGCCGCCGTCTCCACGACATACTCCAGTTCGGGCTGCTTGATGGGCGGTTGATTCACTGCGCCTGTAATCGTGTTCGCAGGACCGTCCTCAAACAAGGCGAAGTTCGCCACATAGCTCAGCCATCGGAACTGTCCACAGTCGCCGCCTGGCAGTCCGAACTGTCGCCAGAAGGCGTCCAAGTCCATCGCCTGACGCGCCGACGGACACTCGTAGATGTCCTTGTTCTTGATGTACGGTTCGATGGCGGAGAGCATCGTATAGGCGCACTCTTGGTTCTGGTTATTGCGCGCGCGGTAGACGCTCATCGGGTAGGTCTCGTCATAGTCCTGAAGGTACATCTGGACGCCGAGACCTGCCTGCTTCATGTTGCTGACACACTGGGTCTTGCGCGCCTGCTCGCGCGCTTGCGCAAACACAGGGAACAAGATCGCCGCCAAAATGGCGATGATCGCAATCACGACCAGCAACTCAATCAGCGTAAA
>JAIMAN010000110.1 GCA_023511915.1 Armatimonadota bacterium | reverse complement strand
TGGCGGGGTACGCGGAGCCGCCCGCCAGGCAATCCGAGAGATTCAGGAGAAGAACCGACAATGAGCCACCTGCCGATTGAGGCGTGGGTGCGTGCGGCGCGGGTGTACGCGGCGGAGCAGGCGGCGTGGTTTGCGCCCGCGCTCTATGCCGCGCCATTCCGCCTGAGCGAGCAGCTACCTGCCCCCGCCGCTATCGACAGGCACGGGCGCATCTACTTCAACCCGCACTGGGTCGCCCGAATCTATAAGCAGGTGGGGCAGGACCGGCAGGCGCAGTGCCAGCACTTTGAAGAGCTGACGCGCATACTGGAGGCGCGATAGCGATGGAATGGCAAGGCGTGGAGATTGAGCTGCAAGTACCCTGTGCGAAGGGCAAGAAGCACCCCGTGCGCCTGCGCTTCACAGGCTGGGGCGAGTATGAGGTGATTTACAACCCCTGCGTGGAACTGTTGGGCGAGGCGCTGGCGCGGATGGCTCCGTGCAGCCATTACCTGCAGGAGCGCAAGTGGTGGACTGGAGATAGCAGCCTGAGAAAGCGTGTGGTGGATGCGCTTTCGCAGGCAGGTTCGCCCGCTGTGCCCGCGCTCATTCAGGCGTTGGGGGATAATTGGGAAGGTGTTCGTTCGGCGGCGTGTGGGGCGTTGGGGGCAATCGGCGACCCGCACGCCGTGCCCGCGCTGAGTGTATGGGCGGCGGCAGGCGAGCAGGCGGCGCAAGATGCGCTCCAGTCCCTCGGTCAGCCGCCGATGGAGCTGCAGGAGGCAATCACGCACTTGCTGCACGCAGGCGACTGGTGCGTGGTGCAGCGGGCGTTGTGGCATAATGCAGTGTGTGAGGCGGTGGCGCAGGTGGGCGCGCCTGCCGTGCCCGCGCTCATTCAGGCGTTGGGGGATAATTGGGCAGTTGTTCGTTCGGCGGCGTGTGCGGCGTTGGGGGTAATCGGCGACCTGCACGCCGTGCCCGCGCTCATTCAGGCATTGGGGGATGATTGGGGCAGTGTTCGTTCGGCGGCGTGTGCGGCGTTGGGGGTAATCGGCGACCCGCACGCCGTGCCCGCGCTGGAAAAGGTTGCTGCTCAAGACAGTGATGGCGGGGTACGCGGAGCCGCCCGCCAGGCAATCCGAGAGATTCAGGAGAAGAACCGACAATGAGCCACCTGCCGATAGAGGAGTGGGTGCGTGCGGCGCGGGTGTACGCGGCGGAGCAGGCGGCGTGGTTTGCGCCTGCGCTCTATGCCGCGCCATTCCGCCTGAGCGAGCAGCTGCCTGCCCCCGCCGCTATCGACAGGCACGGGCGCGTCTACTTCAACCCGCACTGGGTCGCCCGAATCTATGAGCAGGTGGGGCAGAATCGGCAACGGCTGGTGCAACAGCTGGGGTTCCTCTGGTATCACGAGGTGATGCACTGGCTGCGCCAGCACGAGGCGCGCGCGGCGGACATCCGCGCCGTGCCTGAGGTGTGGAACCTTGCCTGCGATATGGAGATTAACGACTACCTGCCCGATGGACTGGCGTATCCCGAGTTTGGCGGGGCGTTTCGGGCGGTGTTTCCGCGCGATTACGGGCTGGAGGAGGGGCATACGGCGGAGTGGTACTATCGGCGGTTGCTGGAGCAGCAGGAACAACAGAGACAACAGCGGGGCGAAAGCGACGCAGGTGAGCAGGAGCAAGAGCAGCAGGCAGGGGGTGGAAGTGCAGGCGAGCAAGAGAAACAGGAGCAAGCAGGCGGGGGCAGCTCTGGCGAGCAAGAGAAAGATGAGCAGCAGGCAGGTGGAGTCGGCGCAGGCGAACAGGATATGGAGTGCGGAAGCTCCGCTTCCGCAGTCCAAAGGGGGGGCTGGGACGAGGGCAGCGGGGTTCACGGGCAGCCGCGCCCGTGGGAGTTGCCCGCCGAGAGCGAAGAAGCGCCCGCCCTCTCCGAGTTTGACCGCCAGGCGCTCCGCGAAACCGTCGCGCACAACATCATAGAACACCAGAAAAATCGGGGAACGCTGCCTGCAGGGCTGGTGCGCTGGGCAGAAGAAGTCCTCAAGCCCAAAGTCAACTGGCGCGAGCAGCTCAAGCGGGTGGTGCGCGGCGCGATTAGCGAAGGGTTTGGGCAGCGGCTGGACTACAGCCTGCGCCGCCCGAACCGACGCCTGAGTGTCTATCACCCGCTGTACCTGCCCTCGCTGCAGGGCGAGTACCGCCCGCGCGTGGCGTGCGTGGTGGATACTTCGGGGTCTATCAGCGACCGCGAGTTGACGCAGGCGCTGGCGGAGGTGCGGGCGGTGCTGGAGCAGTTGCGGGTGCCCATCACGATTATCCCGTGCGACGCCGTGCCGTATGAGGCGATACAGGTGATGCGCGGCTCCGACTGGCTGAAGGTACGCGAAGGGTTGCGCGGAGGCGGGGGTACGGATATGGTCGCGGGGTTGCAGGCGGCGCTGGAGTTGACGCCGAAGCCCGACGCGGTGATTGTGCTGACGGATGGGTACACACCGTTTCCGACGGAGCGTCCGAAGGATACGGTGGTGATATGGGCGCTGTGGCAGTATGGGGACGCCGAGCCGCCGCTTCCGCCGATGCCCCCGTGGCAAAAGCGCGATGTGGTGGTGATTCCAATTCAGTAGCCCGTGCATCCCTGCGCTTGATTGGGCAGGATGCCCACGCTACGAAGAGCCAGCGCAGGCTGGCTTTGTTTGTTAGGAACGGCTTTAGCCGTCTTGCCCCTATCCAGCGAACCTGCTCCGCGCCGCCTGAAATAGCCAGCGGAGGCTGGCTTTGTTTATTAGGAACGGCTTTAGCCGTCGCTCTTTCGGGGGCATCGTGGGTTCCAGAAGGTATCTTTGCGACAGAGCCGCTTCAGCCGTCAGGGTATAGGCGTTCTCCGACAGGCTTCAGGGGCGCTCAAAACGACGCCCTGCTCAAAAACCTACCCCTTAGCGATTTTTTGCGCCCCTTCAGTCGCTTCCAGATGCCCTATCCCCTGCGCCAGGTCGCGAATCAAGTCTTCGGGGTCTTCCAGTCCAATATAGATTCGGAACAGCCAGCGCGCTCTGCCCGATTCGTCGGGTTCTTCAAGCGCCCAGCCCAGCATCAGGCTCTCGTAGCCGCCCCAGCTGGGACCGAAACGGAACAGTTTCAGCGCGTCGGTGAACGCGAACGCCTGCTCTTTGCGGATGGGGTAGGTTTCAAAGCTGAACAGGCTCCCGTAGCCGCGCATCTGCTTCTGGGCTAAGGCGTGCTGGGGGTGCTGGGGCAAGCCGGGGTGGTGAACCTTCGCAATCATCGGCTGTTCGGCGAGCCACTGCGCCACGCGCAACCCGCTCGTGTGGTGGCGCGCCATGCGCACGCTCAGCGTGCGAAGCCCCCGAATCAGCAGCCACGCGCCGAAAGGCTCCAGCGTCGTGCCCAGCAGCTCGCGCGTCTTCTGCAGGGGTGCCAGATGCTCGCGCCTGCCCGCCGCCACGCCTGCCACGAGGTCGCTATGCCCCGCGAGATACTTGCTGGCGCTATGCACCACGAGGTCTATGCCCAGCGTGTGGGGGTTCTGGAACAGCGGCGTCGCCCAGCTGTTGTCGCACACGGTGAGGATGCCTTTTGAG
>JAIMAN010000109.1 GCA_023511915.1 Armatimonadota bacterium | reverse complement strand
TGGTAGCGGCGGGCGGACTCGAACCGCCGACCTACCGGGTATGAGCCGGTCGCTCTCACCAACTGAGCTACGCCGCCATATGGTGCGGACGGGGAGACTCGAACTCCCACAGGCTTGCGCCCACTAGAACCTGAATCTAGCGTGTCTACCAATTCCACCACGTCCGCACGCGCCATAACTATACCCCAAACCCGCGGGGGCGTGTCAAGGGGTGCGGGCGCATTTACCCGTACCCCTTGACTTTTTCGCGGGCGATTGGTTATAATATGGCTCGCTGGGGCGTAGCCAGTTTTGGCGCACGCTGGAGGTTCATCGCAGACTATGAACCGCACCCTGTATGAGCGTGGGTTTGCACGCGGGACGAGGCACACGAAGCGACGCCGTAAGCGGCGTTGTGAATCCGCCTGAAACGCGCCCGACACGGCGCACGAAGCCTCTCCACCCCGCGTGCGAGAGGCTCATTTTTACGCTCCAGCGTAGGAGGCGTCTTTATATGCCGACAATTAACCAGTTAGTACGGAAGGGTCGTAAGCCGAAGATTCGGAAGACGAAGTCGCCCGCGCTGCAGGCGTGTCCGCAGCGGCGGGGCGTCTGCACGATTGTGCGCACGATGACGCCCAAGAAGCCGAACTCCGCCCTGCGGAAGGTCGCGCGCGTGCGCCTGACCAACGGCATCGAAATCACGGCGTACATCCCCGGCATCGGGCACAACCTGCAGGAACACTCGGTCGTGCTGGTGCGCGGCGGGCGCGTGAAAGACCTGCCCGGCGTGCGCTACCATATCATCCGCGGCACGCTCGACTGCGCAGGCATCGAAAAACAGCCCACCACGCGCAACCAAGACCGACGCATGCAGGGACGCTCGAAATACGGCTCCAAACGACCCAAGGACGCCAAGAAGAAGTAAGGAGGACAGCATATGCCCAGAAAAGGTCCTGTTCCCAAGCGTGTGGTGCTGCCCGACCCTGTGTACGATAGCGAACTGGTCGCCCGTTTCATCAACCGCATGATGAAGGGCGGCAAGAAAGCGGTCGCCGAGGGCGTGTTCTACAAGGCGATGGAAATCGTCGAGCAAAAAACGGGCAAGCCCGCGATGGAGGTGTTCGAGCAAGCCATCGAGAATGTCGCCCCGCAGGTCGAAGTGCGCCCGCGGCGCGTGGGCGGTCAGACCTACCAGGTGCCGATGGAGGTGCGCGCCGAACGCCGACGCTCGCTCGCGCTCCGCTGGATTGTGAGTTCGCTGCAACGCAAAAAGACTGGGCGCCCCGCGCACGAACGGCTGGCGCAAGAGATTATCGACGCCTACAACAAAACAGGCGGCGCGTACAAAAAACGCGAAGACACCCACCGTATGGCGGAGGCGAACCGCGCGTTCGCCCACTATCGATGGTAAGGAGGCAAATATCATGGCGCGACAGCATCCGTTAGAGAAGACGCGCAATATCGGCATCGCCGCGCATATCGACGCGGGAAAGACAACCACGACCGAGCGAATCCTGTACTATACAGGGCGTATCCATCGGGTCGGCGAGGTTCACGAAGGCGCCGCCACGATGGACTGGATGGAACAAGAGCAGGAACGCGGCATCACCATCACCTCCGCCGCCACCACCTGCTTCTGGAACGACCATCGCATCAACATCATCGACACGCCTGGACATGTGGACTTCACCGTCGAAGTGGAACGCTCGATGCGCGTGCTGGACGGCGCTGTCGCCATCTTCTGCGCAGTGGGCGGCGTGCAGCCCCAATCCGAGACCGTCTGGCGGCAAGCCAACCGCTACAAAGTGCCCCGAATCGCCTTCATCAACAAGATGGATCGCGTCGGGGCGGACTTCTTTAGGGTGGTGGAACGCATCCGCGAACGGCTGAACACCAACGCCGTGCCCGTGCAAATCCCCATCGGACAGGAAGAGAACTTCACGGGCGTCGTCGACCTGATTCGCATGCAAGCGGTCTACTGGCTCGACGAGAAGGGCAACCAGTACGAATATCGCGACATCCCCGCCGAGTTGCAGGCGCAAGCGCACGAGTGGCGTGAGAAGATGATCGAAGCCGCCGTCGAGATGGACGACGAACTGATGGAGCGCTATCTGGAGGGCGGCGAGGTCAGCGCGGACGAAATCCGACGCGCCCTGCGCAAAGGCACGCTGCAGTTCAAACTCGTGCCCGTGCTGTGCGGCTCCGCCTACAAAAACAAGGGCGTGCAACTGCTGCTCGACGCCGTGGTGGACTACCTGCCCTCGCCCGTGGACATCGGCGCGGTCAAAGGCGTCCACCCCGACACCCACGAAGAGATCGAGCGACTGCCCTCCGACGACGAACCCGTGTGCGCCCTCGCCTTCAAAATCCAGAACGACCCGTTCGTGGGCAAACTGACCTATGTGCGGGTCTACTCGGGCAAAATCAACAAAGGCTCCTACATCTTCAACGCCACCAAAGACGCCCGCGAGCGCGTCGGACGCATCCTGCAGATGCACGCCAACCGCCGCGAGGACATCGAAGAGGCGTTCACAGGCGACATCGTGGGCATCATCGGGTTCCAGCAGACCACCACAGGCGACACGCTCTGTGACCCGAACCACCCCATCCTGCTGGAGCCGCCGCAGTTCCCCGAACCCGTCATCTCGCTCGCCATCGAGCCGAAGACCAAAGCTGACCAAGACAAACTCGCCAACGCGCTACAACGGCTCGCAGCGGAAGACCCCACCTTCCGAATCTCCACGGACCACGAGACGGGACAGACGATTATCTCTGGGATGGGCGAGTTGCACCTGGAGATTATTCTGGATCGCCTCTACCGCGAGTTCAAGGTGGAGGCGAATCAGGGACGCCCGCAGGTCGCCTACAAAGAGACCATCCGCACGCCCGCCAAAGCCGAAGGCAAGTTCGTGCGTCAATCGGGCGGACGCGGGCAGTACGGGCACTGCGTCATCGAAATCGAGCCGGGCGAGCAGAACTCGGGCATCACCTTCGAAAACAAAATCGTTGGCGGCGCGATCCCACGCGAGTTTATCCCCGCCGTCGAATCGGGCATTCGTGAGGCAGCCGACGCAGGCGTGATGGCGGGCTACCCCGTCGTCGATGTCAAGGTGCGCCTCGTCGACGGCTCGTTCCACGAGGTCGACTCCAGCGAGATGGCGTTCAAAATCGCAGGCTCCATCGCGTTCAAGGACGCGGTCAACCGCGCCAAGCCCGTGATTCTGGAGCCATACATGGATCTGGAGGTCACCACGCCCGACAACCATGTCGGCGATGTGATTGGCGACCTGAACTCGCGCCGCGCTCGCATCGAGATGATCGAACCGGGCGTCGGCGGCACGCAGGTCATCAAAGCCGTAGTACCCCTCGCCGAGATGTTCGGCTACGCCACCACTTTGCGCTCCCTCACGCAGGGACGCGCGACCTATACCATGCACCCCTCGCACTACGAGGAGGCGCCCGCGCAAGTCGCGCAGAGCATTATCGAGCGCAAACAGTCGCTCCAAACCACACGATCATAGGAGGAGAGAACGATGGCACGACAGAAGTTTGAGCGCACGAAACCACATGTCAACATCGGCACCATCGGACATGTTGACCACGGCAAAAC
>JAIMAN010000041.1 GCA_023511915.1 Armatimonadota bacterium | reverse complement strand
GCCTGCTCCAACACCACACGCGCCCCACGCGCGTCCGACACATCCGCAGGCGAGACCCACACCCCAAGCACACTGCCTTGCGAGTCTACCACGATATGCCGCTTGCGCCCGTTTATCTTCTTGCCCCCGTCATACCCGCGTGCCCCCCCTTTGCGGTGGACGGTACGCTCTGACTGTCCACCGCTAAATGCTTGGGCGCCGCTTTGCCCGCCTGCGCCCGCGCCTGTTCGACCAGTGTATCGCGTATCTGGGCAAGCACGCCTCGCTTTTGCCACCGCCGAAAGTGGTAGTAGACGGTCTTCCACGGGGGCAGGTCGTGGGGGAGTTGTCGCCACTGGCAACCTGTTTTGAGGACATACAGGATGGCGTTGACGATTTCGCGCAAGGGGTAGTGTCTGGGATGTCCGCGTGTTTTGGTTTTGTTGCCGTAGAGGGCGCGTTTGAGGATGGGTTCGAGGATTGCCCACTCGTCGTCGGTCAGGTCTGTCTCGTAGGGTTTTCGCGTGATGGTCTCCATAGCCGATAGGATACCCGATAGTCAACAATTGCTCGACGGTCTCTTATACGGGCGGCAAGCATCAATACATGATACGCGGGGAAGTAAGGTTGGTGCTTCCAAACCCTCATCAAGGTGAGATCAGCCGTGACCTATTGGCACGGATACTTCGTCAGGGGGGGACTACACGCGAAGAGTGGGAAGAACTGTAGAACCCCTGTAGGCGGAATGCCCTTGGGTACAATATGCTTCCGAGAGGGAGACGCTATGCAAGGCAAACTGCGTGCGGCGATGGTGACCGATGTTGGCGGGATTGGCGACGAGTCGTTCAACGCCTCCGCGTGGCGCGGGCTGCAACGGGCGCAGAAGGAACTCGGCGCGGAGGTGCGCTACCTCGAATCGCGTACTGCCGCCGACTATGTGCGCAATCTGACGACGCTGGCGCGGCAGGGCTTCAGTGTAGTCTTCGCGGTCGGCTTTCTGATGGAAGACGCGCTGGCGAAGGTTGCCCCGCGCTTTCCAAAGACCTACTTCGGCATCGTGGACGGCAAGGCGCCGAACCTGCCCAACTGCGTGTCGCTGATTTTCAACGAGCAAGAGGGTTCCTACTTGGTCGGCGCACTGGCGGGGGCGATGACCAAGCGCAACATCGTCGGCTTCATCGGCGGGATGAATGTGCCGCTTATCAAGAAGTTCGAGTACGGCTATCGCGCGGGCGTGTTGACGACCAATCCGCGCGCGCGGGTGCTGACAGGCTACACGGGCAACTGGGACGATGTGAACAAGGGGCGCGAACTCGCGCTGACGCAGTTCAATCAGGGCGCGGACATCATCTACCACGCGGCGGGGCGATGCGGCGTGGGGGTCATTCGCGCCGCCGAGCAGAAGGGCAAGGGCTACTACGCCATCGGCGTGGACAGCGACCAAGACCACCTCGCGCCAGGGCGCGTGTTGACCAGCATGATGAAGCGCGTGGACAACGCCGTGTTCGATGTGTGCCAGCGTGTGGCGCGCGGGCAGTTCCGCAGCGGCGCCATCGTGTACGGCGTCAAGGAGAAGGGCGTCGGGCTAAGCCCCATGCGCTTCACCCGCAAGGATGTGCCCGACAGCGTAATGAAACTGGTGCAGATGCTGGAGCGGATGATTGCGCAGGGCAAACTGAAGCCACCTTACGACGAGGCGACCTTCCGTCGATTCCAACCGCCGCGCGTACCGACAGGGGTGGTCTAACCGATGCGACGCAACGGACAAAACGGACAGGCGACCGATGGCAGCATGTGGGAATACGCGCCCGCCCCTGAAGCGCGGAACATCGTCAAACTCCAGCCGCGCTACGGGCTGTTCATCGACGGCGAATTCGTAGAGCCGCACAGCGGACGTTACTTCGAGACCATCAACCCCGCGACCGAGGAGGTGCTTGCGGAGGTCGCCTACGCCGACGCAGAGGATATTGACCGCGCGGTGCGCGCCGCCCGTCGCGCCTACGAGACCGTCTGGGGCAAACTGCCTGGCAAGGAGCGCGCCAAGTACCTGTTTCGGATTGCCCGCATCCTGCAGGAGCGTTCGCGCGAGTTTGCCGTGCTGGAGAGCCTGGACGGGGGCAAGCCCATCCGCGAATCGCGCGATGTGGACATCCCGCTGGCGTCGGCGCACTTTTTCTACCACGCGGGCTGGGCGGACAAACTGGAGTACGCCTTCCCTGGACGCACGCCGCGTCCGCTGGGCGTCGCAGGGCAGATTATCCCGTGGAACTTCCCGCTGCTGATGGCGGCGTGGAAGATTGCCCCCGCGTTGGCGTGCGGCAACACAGTGGTGCTGAAGCCCGCCGAGACGACCCCGCTGACCGCGCTGCTGCTGTGCGAAGTGTTCCAGCAGGCAGACCTGCCCCCTGGCGTGGTGAACATCGTCACGGGCGACGGGCAGACGGGTGCGTGGCTGGTGCAGCACCCCGATGTGGACAAAATCGCCTTCACGGGCAGCACGGAGGTCGGTAAACAGATTCAGAAAGCCGTCGCGGGCACGCGCAAGCGACTGACGCTGGAACTCGGCGGCAAGGCGGCGAATGTTATCTTCGAAGACGCCGCAATCGACCAAGCGATTGAGGGCATCGTCAACGGCATCTACTTCAATCAGGGGCATGTGTGCTGCGCGGGCAGTCGGCTGCTGGTGCAGGAGAGCATCGCCGAACTGGTGCTGCGCAAGTTGCGGCGGCGCATTCGGCTTCTGCGCGTGGGCGACCCGCTGGACAAGAACACCGATGTCGGCGCAATCAACTCGCTGCCCCAGCTGCGCACGATCGAGCGGCTGGTGGCGCTGGGCGTGCAGCAGGGCGCGGAGGTGTACCAGAGCGACTGCACGCTGCCCAGTCGTGGCTACTGGTATCGCCCGACGGTGCTAACGCGCGTCAGCACAGCAAACATCGTCGCCCGCGAGGAGATTTTCGGACCCGTGCTGAGCGTGCTGACCTTCCGCACGCCTGACGAGGCGGTGCAAATCGCCAACAACACGCGCTACGGGCTATCGGCGGGCGTGTGGACGAACAAGGGCAGCAAGTATCTGGAGTTCGCCGCGCGTATGCAAGCAGGTGTCGTGTGGTGCAACACCTACAACAAGTTCGACCCTGCCAGTCCCTTCGGCGGCTACAAAGAGAGCGGCTTCGGACGCGAAGGGGGCGTTCACGGCTTGGCGGCGTATGTGGCGGTGTGAACGCCCGCGCTTGAAATCTACTCGTGCGCGACCTTCCACGCCATGGAGAGACAAAAACCGCTCGCCAGAAGGCTAACCGTCGGGCAGGCGAGGAAGAAGTGCCACGGGTACTCGCCTTTGGTGCTGGTTCGCCCTCCTGCTTTCACGATGCCGCGTTCGTCTGCGTCTCGGTAGGCGTCAATAGCGTCCTAGGAGAGAGTCTTCAGTCTCGCTTGTTTTCATAAACTTTGCCCACGCGATTGGTATTACAACCTCGGATCCACAGGCTCTGCCTCCAACGCGAGGATGCCCAGCACGCACTGGTGGACGCGCGTCAGCGGCTCGTAGCGGATGAACCGTTCCAGCGCCTCGATGCCCAGCGCGAACTCCTGCACGGCAAGCGTGCGCTTGCGCCCGACGCTCCGCTCGCGCAGCGCGTCCAAGTGCAAGGTGTATTCCGCGCCGTAGATGATGCGCAGGTACTCGCGTCCGCGCACCTTAAGTGCAGGCTGCGCCAGCCCCCGCTTGCCGCGCACGATGAACTCCAGCGGCTTGACCACAATTCCCTCGCCGCCCGCCTCCGTGTAGTCCAGGAACCAGCGGATGGATTCCGCTTGGCTTTGCGGGTCGGTGGTGTCCACCAGTTTCCATTCGGTGGGTTGCAGGACGGGTCTGCCCAGCGCGTGTCCTGCTTCGCACAGGCGCGCGAGTTGCTCCAAGTGCCAAGTGTGGGGCTTGTGGGCGTGCACCGCGCCCTCGCTGGCAAGCAGGTGGAACGGCGCGAAGCGCAGGTCGTCGGGGCAATGCACCTGCCAGCAGTAGCGGCGGTAGGCGTCGCGGTAGCGGTGCAGGGCGTCCAGCCGCGCCTGCAGGGTGGGCTGCAGCTCGGCGGGGGCAATCGCGAGTGCCGCGTGCAACGCAGCGATGCCCGCCGCTGCTGTCGGCGCGTACTGCAGGCGCAACAGCTCCTGCGCCTTCGCCGACCACGGCATTAGCTCCGCGTCCAGCAGCAGCCAGTCGGTCTCCAGCGCGTCCCATAGCCCTGCCGTCGTCGCTGCGTCACGCAGGTGCTGCAGCAGCGCGGCTTCCCACGCGGGGTCGTTGAAGAACCGCCTGCCCGTGCGCGTGTAGACCACGCCCAGCGTCTCGGCGGGAACGCCGAACCGCTTGCGCGGGACGCCCGTGTCGCGACACACGATGGCGATTGCCCGCGACCCCATGTGCTTTTGCTCGCACACCACCTGATGCACGCCCTGATGCCGATAGTAGGCGAACGCCTCGTCGGGATGCTCCAGCAGGTCGGGTTCGTTGGACGCCTCGACGGGCGCCATCGTCGGGGGCAGGTAGATCACCCAGCGCGGGTCTACCCCGAAGCGGCTCAGCGTCTCCAGCGCGGGCGCGGTCTTGTCCTCGCGCAGCAGGATGGTTCCGTGCAGGCGCGTCTGGATGTATTGTTTGCCCGCCACATCCTCGTAGCGCAGGGTCGGCGTGCCGAGTTCGGGGCGTGCGAAGGTCAGGCGCACGGGCGCGTAGTAGACCTGCTTGGCGGGCACGCTGACGGTCTCGCGCTCTGGGTAGCGCAGGGCAGTCAACGCGCCGCCAAAGACGCACCCCGTGTCGATGTTCACCGTGTTGTTCTGCCACAGCGGGTCGGGGTTCGGTGTGTGCCCGTAGACGACCAGCGCGCTGCCGCGATAGTCTGCCGCCCAGTTCAGGCGCACGGGTAGCCCGAACTCGTCGCTTTCGCCTGTCGTCTCGCCGTATAAGCAGAAGTCGCGGATAGCGGGCGACGACCGCCCGATGTAGGGCTGTTGGATGCCCGCGTGTGCTACGACCAGCTTGCCGTTGTCCAGCGCCAAGTGGCTGGGCAGGCTCTCCAGAAAGGTGCGCAGCTCGTGGCGCAGCGGTTCGGGGTGCGCCTCCAGCTCCTGCAGGGTGCGCTCCAGCCCGTGTGAGACTTGCACCTTGCGCCCGCGCAGGTAGCGGATAAGCTTCTCGTCGTGGTTGCCGATGACGGCGTAGGCGACGCCCGCCTCCACCATCCGCCGCACAAGTTGCACCACGCCGACAGAGTTCGGTCCGCGGTCAATCAGGTCGCCGACGAAGACCGCCTTGCGTCCGTCGGGGTGCGTGGGGCAGTCGCCCTCCACCTGCCAGCCCAGCACGCGCAGCAGCTCCAGCAGTTCGTCCAGACAGCCATGCACATCGCCGATGATGTCGAACGGTCCCGTGTCGGCGCGATGCATGTTGGGGCGCAGGGGCGTGCGCACGACGGTCGCTGTATCCACCTCCTCTGGCGTGCGCAGCACATACACATAGCGGAACCCCTCGCGCTCCAGCTGGCGTAGCGACTGGCGCGCCGCCTCCACCTGTCGGCGGATTACACCCTCGCGCAGCGTGCGGTCGGTGCGCGTGGCGTTGCGCTCTAAGCAGACCGACGCGGGCAGCGCAAGGGCAATCGCGACAGGGATCGCGTGATACTCGCGTGCCAGCTCCAGATACCGCTTGCGGTCTTCGGGGTACAGGCTTGTGGCGTCGATGACCGTCAGTTTGCCCAGCTCCAGCCGCTTGGCGACGATGGTGTGTAGCACTTCGAAGGCGTGTGGGGTGGCGGCTTGGTCGTTCTCGTCGTCGGCGATGAGTGCGCGGCAGAAGTCCGACGAGACAATCTCGGTCGGCAGGAACCAGCGTCGCGCGAAGGTGCTTTTGCCCGCGCCCGACGCGCCGACCAGCACCACGACCGACAGCTCTGGGATGGTGAGAGTCTGCCCTGCCACAGTCAACCTCCTTGCGCCTATGCGCTGCGTTCGAAGACCGCCATCTGGGTGGGGTAGCCGTATTCGGGGTGTGCGTCGCCGATGCCGCTGAGGCGCACGCGGTAGCCGTACTGCTTGGCGACGCGACCTGCCCACGCCTCGAACTCCGCCCGCGTCCACTCGAACTGGTGGTCGGGGTGGCGTCGCTGGTCAGGCAGCAGTCCGAACAGCGGGTTATACTCGCGGTTGGGGGTGGTCAGCAGGATGGCGCGCGGCTGCGCGTGCCCGAGCACGACCTGCTCCAGCATCTCCAAGCGCATTGGTTCGATATGCTCAATCACTTCCATCAGCACGGCGGCGTCGTAGCCCTGCATGCGGTCGTCAAGGTACAGCAGCGACCCGTGCAGCAAGCGCACGCGCCCTTTCGCGAGTTCCGCCTTGAGTTTCCGCTCAGCAATGCGCAACGCCGTCAGCGACACATCCAGCCCCGTGAGTTGCTCGAACGCCCGTTCGCGTGCAAGCGCGGTCAGCAGTGCGCCCCCGCCGCAGCCGAGATCAATCACGCGCCGTGCGCCCAGCGACTTCAGCGTCGCCGTGATTGCGCCGATGCGTTGCGCTTGCAGGCTCAGTGGGCGTTCCAATCGCGCTTCAAACGGCAGCTCATCGTCTGCAGGTGGCTCTTCGGGCGTCGCCTCGTCGCGCAGGATGCTTGCGATTGCCTGCTCGACCAGCGTCGGGCGGTAGTTCAGGTAGCGTAGGATGATGCGCTCGCGGGTGGGATGGTCGGGCAGCCACTCCTGACCCTGACGGATGAGTTTGTCCACCTCCGCTGCGCTGATGTAGTAGTGCTTCGCGCCGTCCAGCACGGGAATCAGGATATACAGGTGGCGCAGCAGCTCGTATAGCCGAATCGTGTGGCGCAGGCGCACCTGATAGAGACGGCTCGCGCCCCACTCTGGGAACGCTTCGTCCAGCGGGATTTCGTGCGCCTCCACCGTGTAGCCCAGTGGCTCGAACAGCTCGCGCAGCAGCGTCTCGCCGCCGCGACACGGCAGCGTCGGCAGGTATGCCTCTAGCGGCAGGGGCGTGTTGACCAGTTCAGGGCGCTTCTCGCACCGCCCCGCCATCGCTGTGCGGAACACTTCGGTCAGCGCGGTACTCATCATGGAGTTCACCGTGTACGCCTGCGGGCTGACATACGCGCTCAGTTGATGTTCGCGCTCGCGCACTAAGGCGACGGGGTTAATCTCCAGCAGCAGCGCCGCCGTGCAGCGCGACTCGGTCGCTTCGGGGTAGAACACGACCGCATCGCCCCAGCCCAAGCCGAACCGTTGCACCCGTGCAGGGTGCTTGTGCAGCAGATACCCCAAATCAGTTGCGGGTTGATAGGTGGTGGTAATCGTCAGAAGCACGGGGCAATTATACGCTAAAACCGCTCGAAGCGTTCCACGGGCAGCACGAACACGACCGCGCCGCCGACCTCCACCGCAATCGGCGTGGGCAGAAAGCTGCCGATGGGCGCGGCGTCGGGCGGCATGGGGTTCACATACTGCTCGCGCGTGCGGCAGTTGCTCTCCAGCAGGCGCAGCAGGCTCTCCAGCTGCGAGTCCTCCACGCCAATCAGCAGCGTGGTGTTGCCCTCGCGCAAGAAACCGCCTGTGGAAGCGACCTGCGTGAACTTGAACTGGCTCTCCAGCAGGGCGTCCACCACGCGACCCTTGTCTCGGTTGTGAATCACCGCAATCACGAGTTTCATCGGATGGGCGTCCATTCGGCAAGCGTTTGAGGATTCCTGCTTCCGCACACAGCGGGGGGGGATTCCCGCGTTGCTTCTCTCAGGGCAGGGCAATCTCGCCCTTCTCTGCACGCTGCAGGCGAGACAGCAAGTCGTGCATTTCGGCTCTGTACTCTTCCTCGTCTGTCCAGTCGTCGTCGGTGAAGCGGCAGAGAATGTATTCAATCAATTCCCCAAGCGGCGTCGCCTCCAGTTGCTGATTCGGAATCATCCGAAGGCGGCTTGATGCCCAATCTGCCAGTTGCGTGCGCGTGCGACGACCACCAAGGTAGTCGCTTATCCACTGTTGTAGCTCTATGCTCAGCTGGTGGCGCTGTAGCTCCATACTCACCACTCTACTGCCTCTGTCTTTTGACACTACCCCACGTGGAGGTGTGTGCCCAGCTCGATGACCTGCCCGTCATACGCCAGTTCGATGCCGTCGGGCAGTTCGGCGTTGGTGGTCGCGTAGTCCAAGTCGTGCGTCAGGTGCGTGAACAGCGTGCGCTGGGCGCGGAGTTGCAAGGCGACCTCGATCGCCTTCTCCAAGTGGAAGTGCGTCGGGTGCGGCTGGCGGCGCAGCGCGTCCAGGATCAGCAGCCGCAGCCCTTGCAACCGTTCCCAAGTGTCGGGCGGGATGTAGCTCACATCGGTCACATAGGCGAAGTCGCCGATGCGGAACGCCAGAATCGGCATCTCGCCGTGAAACACGCGCAGCGGCTCGATGGTCAGCTCGCCGATCTGCAGCGTGCCCGTCAGTTCGCGAAACTCAATCTGTGGGGTGCTGACGCCTGGCGGGTACGGGAAAAAGATGTACCGAAACACGCGCTTGAGGTCGTCCAGTGCGCTGGGTTCGGCGTACACGGGCACGGCGCGCCCTGTGTAGATGGTGAACCCGCGGATGTCGTCCAGCCCCATGATGTGGTCGGCGTGCGTGTGGGTAATCAGCACGGCGTCTAAGTGCTGATCCAGTCCCGTGCGCCACAGTTGCAGGCGCAGTTCGGGCGGCGCGTCGATGAGAATCTGCGTCTCGCCCTGCTGGATGTGAACGCTGGGGCGCGTGCGGTGGTTGCGCGGGTCGTCGGAGGTACACACGGCGCAGCGGCAGCCCAGTTGCGGGACGCCCATCGAGGTGCCGCAGCCCAGAACCGTGATGCGCACCGCGCGTTAGCCCTCCTTCTCGTGGTGCAGCAGGTGCAGCGCGTGGCGCAGGGTCGGGATCAGCCGATTGGCGACCGCCTGCGCCGCAACCGCAATCGCTTGGCGCACCGCGTAGCGGTCGGAGCGCCCGTGCCCAATAATGCACACGCCGTCCACGCCCAGCAGCGGCGCGCCGCCCCACTCGCGGTAGTCCAGCCGCCGCTTGAGCCGACCGAATGCGGGCTTAAGCAGCGCGAGTGGCAACTTGTTGAGTGCGTTGCGCGTCAGCTCTTCCTTGACAACCCGCATCACCATCTCGGCGACGCCCTCGCTGGTTTTTAGGAAGATGTTGCCCACAAACCCGTCGCACACGACCACATCGGCGACGCCCTCGTAGAAGGTCTTGCCCTCCACATTGCCCACGAACTCGTCCCGCAGTTGGCCTTGCAGGAGTTGGTATGCCTCTTTGGTCAGGCTGTTGCCTTTGGTCGCCTCCTCGCCGATGTTGAGCAGCCCCACGTGCGGGTTGGGAATCTCCAGCACCTGCGCGGCGTAAATCTGTCCCATCAGCGCAAAATCGAGCAGTTGGCGCGGGGAGCAGTCGACGGTTGCGCCGCTATCGAGCAGCACGCAGCGTCCCGTGTAGGTGGGCAGCACGGTGGCGATTGCGGGGCGATCCACATACGGCAGCCCGCCCCAGAGCAGTTTGGCGACCACGCCGACCGCGCCTGTGTTGCCCATCGAGACCAGCGCGTCCGCCTTGCCCTCCTTGACCAGCTTCGCCGCGACCACCAGCGACGAGTCGCGCTTGCGCCGTATCGCCATCACCGGCGCGTCATCCATCGTGATGACCTGTGAGGCGTGGTACACCGTCAGGTTCGCAGGTCGCCCGCGCGTCGGCAGCAGCGCTTCAATCTGCTCCGTATCGCCCACGAGCAGGATTTCGAAGCTGACCTGCCGCGCCGACTCCAGCGCGCCCAGCACGATTTCTTGGGGCGCGTGATCGCCCCCCATCGCGTCGACTGCGATGCGCATGCCTTACTCGTTGGCGGTCGGCGCGGTAATCGCCGCTTCGTACTTGCGCTTTTTGTAGTAGCCGCACACGGGGCATGCGCGGTGGGGCAGCACCATCGCGCCGCAGTGCGTGCAGCGGCTCAAGCCCAGCACTTCCAATTTATAGTGCGTGCGTCGCTTCGCGCCGCGCGCGTGCGAGTGTCGCCGTTTCGGGTTCGCCATCGTTTGCCTCCTTGTGTCTCAGTCCTCACTGTACCACGCTCGCGCCAACGCCTCAAAGGCGGGATGCCCCTCTTTGGGCGCACAGCCGCAGCTGGCTTCGTTCAGGTTCTGCCCGCAGGTCGGACACAAGCCCTTGCAGTCCTCCCTGCAGACGGGCGCCATCGGCAACTCCAGCAGCAGATATTGCCGTAGCAAATCGTCGGCATAGAGCCAGTTCCCCTCGAACACGGGGAACGAGTCCCGATCTTCCACTTCGGCGTAGCCGTATGCGCTCAAGCCTGCGGGCGTGCCCGCGAGCGGGAACTCCTCGTGGAGTTCGAACGCCACAGGCAACTGGAAGTAGCCCAGACAGCGCCCGCACTCCAGCCACACAACCGTGTGGAACGCGCCCGATAGGCGCAGGATCCGCCCGCCGCTCTCGGCGATCAGCGCGCCGCGAATCGGCTCCGCCAGCGGGGGAGCTTCTTCCCGCTCCAGCCAGAGTTCGATCGGGTACTCTACGCGCCGTCCAGGATGCTGGACGACATCATTCAAATCCAACCGATACACTTTCATCGCAGCTCCCCCTGTAGCCGCTGGCTACGGTTTATAAGTGTACCCTATCGCGACGCGATGTGCAACTCGACAGGCGGGTATACTGCTTTCGATGCGACGGCGGTGGGGATTCTTGCTGGGGCTATCGGGCGTTGCGCTGATTCTCGCGGGGTTTGCGGTCGGGCGGTGGACGCGCGTGCGCTGGGTGGCAGTGCCTGCGCCTGTGGCGGAGCCTGTGCGGATTGCTGTGCTGGGCGATTTCCACCTCGTGGACGAGGCGAGCCTGCGCCACGCCCGCGCGTGCCTTGAGACGGCGATGGCGCAGCAGCCCGATATGATTCTGCTGGTCGGCGACTATGTGCATACGCATCACGGGCTGCCGTATCTGAGGCGCGCGCTGCAGGGCGTGCGTGCGCCGCTGGGCGTGTACGCCGTGCTGGGCAACCATGACCACTGGTCGGGCAAGGACGCCGTGATACGCGCCCTGCAGAAATCGGGCGTCGTCGTGCTGGGCGAAGAGAGCCGCACGGTTCGCAAGGGCGGCACGCGCCTGACACTGGTGGGCATCTACGACCTGCTATGCCAGAAGCCGCGCTGGGAGAGGGCGTTTCGCGGCGTGCCCGCCAAGCCCGACCACCCCGTGATTCTGCTCTCGCACAATCCCGACGCCGTGCTGTCGCCGTATCGCGACCGCACGACACTGATTGTGTCGGGGCATACGCACGCGGGGCAGGTCTGGGCGCCGACCACAGCGCACCGCGCGATGCAACGACTCTTCGGACGCAGCTACATCCCCAAAACGCGCTACGGAACCGCCCACCCCTACGGACTGTATCAGGAAGGCGACACTTACATCTACATCACCAGCGGCGTCACGCACGGGCGCGCCGTGCCCCGTTGGTACACCCGCCCCGAAGTGAGCCTTATCGAGTTGACGCCTGCGCCGTAGACGCCTTTACACGAAACGGATGTCACCGCGTGAAGCAAAAGTCTGGAAATCGTCCCCGTTCAGCATCAGCAGCTCTGCAATCCCGTGCCCGCGCATATAGGCGACGATGCGGGCGTCGTGGGCGCGCTTGCCGACAATCTGATACGCGACGCACAACCGCCGCCATTCGTCAACGATGCCAGGGGGGTCTTCGCGAAAGATGAAGTCAGCACGAACTTGCTCCAGAGCCTGATCTGCCTCCTCTGGAGTTCTACCGAAACCGTTCGCTTCAATCGGGCGCGTCAACACCGCCCATAACTCGTACAAGCACTGCGGCGCAACCCAGAGTTGATAGCCCCTGTGGCGGAGCGCGAGAATCTCGTTGATGACGAACTGATGTGAGGGATGGTTGGGCGTGAGATAGGCAGTGAGTATGTTCGTATCCAACAGCGCCGCCTTGACGCTTTCAGTACCGCTCCTCATAAAAGTCCTCGCTCCGTGAGGTGCTAATGCCTTCCTTGAATGGCGCAGGCACAGTGCCCGCGTGTAAGAGAATACGGTAGGTGCGCATCAGTTCTTCACGACCATCATAAATCTTTCGGGTTTTGTTCTTGCGAGTATCCCAAGTCCACACTTGGTCGTAGATTCCCCAAAGTTTCTGCGTCCAGGCAAGTTTTGCCTGCGGATTCAGCAGGATTTCCATACCATTGACCTCAAGCGGTTTCAGCGCGTAGGCGTTGCTCTGGTTGGCTTTCTGAAGTCGTTTGTAGATTTCTGCGGCGTCCAACTCACGCAAGACCCCAAACGCGCTGATTGCTGGGAATTGCCTCAAATTCTCGATAATCAAGTGGGCAGCGCGCTCCAGCGGGGGGCATCCTGGAATATGCGCTGCCAGCAGGTAGGGCAGCCCAGCCTCTGCGACAGGGGACGCCTGCTCCATACCGCACGCAAGAGCTTCCCGAACCGTCTGCCCCAGCTCCGCGCCCTCATTGATAGCGACTGCCCCGATACCCGCTATCGGCTCGCCCGATTCGGACAGAATCACTGCGTCGGGTCTCTTGCCTCCGAACTCGCGCTGCTCCCACTCGTACCGCCACCCGCGCTCGTCCAAGTAGCGGCGCAGCAACGCCTCAGCTGCCGCTTGGTCGATCACACCGCCGCGCTCTTTCGCCATACTGTTCCCCTCACCCCGACCCTCTCCCACACGGGGGAGCGGGTGATTCGTCTACACAGGAAACCCGAACGCCTGCAGCATTTGGCGACCCTCTTCGGAGATGCGCTCAGGCGTCCAGAGCGGCTCGAAGGTGAACTCCACCTGCACATCCGTCACGCCGGGGATGCTCATCGCGCGGTCGCGGATTTCGTCGGCGAGCATGTCGCCCACGGGGCAGCCGGGCGAGGTCAGCGTCATCAGAATCGAGACCTCGCCCGCGTCGCTTACTTGCAGGTCGTAGATCAGCCCGAGATCCGCGATATTGAGCGGAATCTCGGGGTCGTACACATCGTGCAGGATTTCCCACACTTGGTCGCGCAGCGTGTTCATGCGATTCGCACTCCTCGCGCCATCGCTTCCAGTCGGCGCACGCGCTCGGCGACAGGCGGGTGTGTGCTAGACAGCGCCATCAGCCCGCCGCCGCTGAGCGGGTTCACGATATACATGTGCGCGGTTGCGGGCTGCGCATGCTCGTTCGGGATGCGCTGCGCCGCCGCTTCCAACTTGCGCAGGGCGGACGCCAGCCCGACGGGCGTGCCCGCAATCTCCGCGCCGACTTTGTCCGCCTCGTACTCGCGGGCGCGCGAGATTGCCATCTGCACAATCATCGCAGCGATTGGCGCGACAATCACCAGCGCGAGCGCCGCCAACGGGTTGCCCCCGCGCTCGTCGCGGCTGCCGAAGAAACTCGTCGCGTAGTAGAACATATGCGCCAGCGCGGAAATCGCGCCCGCAATCGTCGCCGCAACCGCCATAATCAGCGTGTCGCGATTCTTGATGTGCGCCAGCTCGTGGGCAATCACGCCCTTAACTTCGTCGTAGTTCATCATTTGCAGCAAGCCCTGCGTGACGGCGACCACCCCGCGCTGCGGGTCGCGCCCCGTCGCAAACGCATTCGGCTGCATCTCAGGAATCAGGTACAAGCGGGGCATCGGCATATTCGCGCGGTGCGTCATCTCGCGCAGCATCTGGTACAGCTGGGGCGCCTCCTGCTCCGAGAGCGGCTGCGCGCCCGTCATCGCAATCACCAAGCGGTCGCTGAACCAGTACGAACCGAGATTCATAATCGCCGCGAACACCAGCGCGATGATAATCCCCGTCTGACCACCCAGCAGATTGCCGAGCCAAACAAGGATTAGCGTCAGCCCTGTCAGCAACAGACCCGTTTTCAACATGTTGAGCATACTCGATACCCTCCGCGATATATTATACCAGAGGGGCGGGCGATTGGTTCCGTTGGGGTATACTCTGCGTGTGGCACTGAGGCGCGTCAAGCTGTGGATGCTGCTCCTGGTAGCCCTGCTCAACAGTGGGGGCATGGGCTACTGGGTCTGCCACGACCAGGTGCGCAGTGGTTGCTTCTGGCTGCGCGCCTGCAGCGAGGATGTGTCGTTCGTTCTGCAGGCGGACGCTGCGCCCCAGCCCACGACGACGCCCACGCTGGGAGTACGCGCGTGCGACTGCGAGTTCGTCGCGCTGACCGCGCCTGTGCCTACCACCAACAGCTTGGGCGCGCTACTGCACTGGGGCGAGGGCGTACCGCTGCGGGAATCGCAAAGCCTTTTGCCTACGCTGAGCCTGTATCTGTGCGTTCCACGCTCAAAGTCGCCTCCAACGCGCGGTGCGCGCTATGACTATCCCCCTTTCCGCGCGCCTCCTACTCTCTAAATCCTTCTGTTAGCCTTCGGGGCAGCTCGTTTGCAGGCGCCCTGTTCGAAGCGGCTCTCGCTTCTGAAGCCTGAGTGCTAACCGACTTTCAGTAGGAGGCATGATGAAACGATTGCTATGGACAATCACAGGTATCGGTTTGTTGTCGCTCGTGGGCGCTCAGCCCGATGTGGAACCACAGGTGGTTGCGCTGGTGATGGCGCGTCATCCACACGCGCGTGCGCTGCGCCTGGAGCTGGAGAGCGTGCATCGCTTGGAGCGCAGCGCGCGATTGCCGCTTGCGCCGACAGTGTTTCTCGCCCCTGAACTAAGCACCGGCGGCGTCGGCGAGCAGTTCCTGCTGAACCAGCCGTTGGAACTGAACGGCGCACGGCAGGCGCGCGCGCGGATTGCCCGAGCGGAGTATGCGCTTGTGCGTGCGCACGCGGAGTTGGAACTCAACGAGCTGCTTGCTGCCGCGCTTGCCGCGTATCACGAGTACGCCTACCGCGCTCAAATCGCGGCGGTGGCGCAAGAGGCGATGCAGCTTGCCGAGCAAACGCACGAGAAGATACGGCTGCAAGTGGAAGCGGGCGCACGCGCAGGGATAGACCTGATGCAAGCGGACATAGAACGGGAGCGCGTGCGCCAGCATGCCGCGTTGCGCCAAGCGGAAGCCACCGTTGCGCTCGAACGGCTGCGTGCGGCGTTGGGCGGCGTCTCCCCCGACGAGTTGGCGACAGCGGACACGCGCGCGGCGCCAACGCCAAGCCTATCGCCCGACACATCGCCCGCGGTGCGTATCGAGCAGGCGCGCCTCCAAATGGCGCAAGCGCAAGCCCAACAGATCCGCGTGGAAGGGCTACCCGACCTCGGCGTACAGGTGCGCATCGAGCGGTTCCGCGACGCGCGCACCCGCCCCGCGTTCGGCTTGAGCCTAACCCTGCCGTTTCTGGATTACGGCGCGCGGCAGCAGCAACTCCGTGCGCAGCAGCAGCGCGCCGAGGCGCAGCAGCAACGGCTCCTTGCCGCGCGCGTGCGCTACGAAGGCGAGCGCGCCGCCGCGCAACGGCGCTACGAAAACGCGCGCGCCCGCGCGGAAGCCTACCAACAACGCATCCTGCCCCAAGCCCTACAGCTGGCACAGGCAACGCAAACGGGGCTGGAAGTGGGGCAGATCAGCATTCTCCAACTCTTGGAAGCGCAACGCACCGCGCGCCAAGTGCGCGAAGAGGCGCTACTGGCAGCGATGGAACTCAAACTCGCCGAAGTCGAACTTCGGCGGCTACGCGGGGAGTTCGCTCCCTATTTGGAGGTGATTCAATGAGCAGCGAAACGATGTCTACAGGGGCACGCAAGTGGATGCAGTGGCTTTCAGGCGCCGTCATCATTGCACTCGGCGTGGGAGCGTTATGGTGGCTCAACCGCCCTGCTGCAGAAGAGATGACGCCTGCGGACAACGCGGCGCGACTCCCCGAAACCATCACCCTTTCGCCCGAAAGCCTGCAGTTAGCGGAGCTGGGCATTGAGACGCTCCGCCCGCGCGACCTGACGCGCGTCCTACGCCTGTTCGGGCAGGTGGAACCGATTCCAGAGAACTTGGTGAACCTGAACTCGCGTGTGACGGGGCGCGTGCTGGCGATTCGCGCCCATGTCGGCGACCGCGTGCAGCAGGGTCAAGTGCTGGCGGTGCTGGACAGCGAGGAGATTCGCCGCGCGGAGGTCGCCTACGCCCAAGCGAAGCGGCAGCTGGCGTTCGCCCGCGCGGAACTGGAACGGCGCAGACGGCTTGCCCAACTCGGCGCGTACAGCACTCCCGCACTGGAGGAAGCGCGCGCCCGCTTGGCAGCCGCCCGCGCGGAACTGCGCGCCGCCGAAGCCGACCAACGCGCGGCGCAAAACGCCGTGCAAACCGCTCAGGCACAACTCGCGAAAGCGAACACCGCCTTGCAGCAGGCGAACGCGCAACTGGCACGCGCGGAGCGGCTCTTGCAGGCGCAGCTCATCGCCCAGCAGGAGTACGAAGCTATTTGCGCTCAGGCGCAGCAAGCGCAGGCGGATGTGGAAATCGCCCAAGCGCATCTCCAGTCCGCGCGCGCCGCGCTGCAGTCTGCCGAAGCGCGCCTGAACGCTGCCCAAGAATCCTACACAATCGCCCAGCAGCAAGCAGAACGCGCCGAACAAATCTTCCGCGGGCAATACCTCGCCAGCAAAGAGGTCGCCGACGCCGAAGCCGCCTACCGCCAAGCACAACTCGCCCTCGAAGCCGCCCTCGATGAACTGCGCCTGCTCGGCGGACAGCCCGACGGCGGACACCAACTGGTCATCACCGCGCCCTTCGACGGACGCATCGCCGACCTGAAAGTCACCGTCGGCGAGACCGTCACGCCCGACAAGCCGATGTTCCGCATCGTGAACACCGACGCGGTATGGGCAAGTTTCGACCTGTATCCCGAAGACCTGCCCTATGTGCGTGTTGGACAGAAACTGCGCTTCACGACCGACAGCGTGCCGATGCGCACTTTCGAAGCGACCATCCAACTTATCATGCCCGAAACGGACGCCAACAGCCGTGTCGTCAAGGCGCGCTGTACCGTGAGCGCCCCTGACCCCAAGCTCAAGCCCGGCGTCTTTTTGCAGGCGGAGCTGCCGATTGTGTTGGAACGCAACGCGCTGATTGTCCCCGCAGAGGCGGTGCAAACGCTGGAAGGCAAACCGTATCTGTTCGTCGCCACAGGGCGCGACGGCGAGTTCGCGCTCCGCGCCGTGCAACTGGGGCAGAAAACCGACAGCGGGGTTGTCATTCGCAGCGGGGTACAGCCCGGCGAGCGCGTCGTCACACGCAACGCTTCCCTGCTCACAAGCGCACTGTTCGGGGGAGGTGAGGAGTGATGCTGGAGACCATTATCCGCTTCTCGGTGCGCAACCGCGCCGTCGTGCTCGTCCTGACGCTGTTTCTGGTAGGCGCGGCGATTTACCAAGCGCTGCAACTGCCTATTGATGCTGTGCCCGATATCACCAACAAGCAGGTGGTCATCAACGCGCTTGCGCCCGGCTTGGCGGCGCAAGAGGTGGAGCGACAAATCACCTTCCCTATCGAGCTGGGGCTGGCGGGCATCCCCTACCTCAAAGAAACGCGCTCCACTTCGATGTTCGGGCTGTCGCAGGTCACGGTGGTGTTCGAGGACTCGGTTGACCTCTACTTCGCGCGCCAGCTCGTCAGCGAGCGGCTGCAGGCGATTCAGAGCGAGTTGCCGCCTGGAGTGCGCGCGGAGATGGGGCCCGTCAGCACAGGGCTGGGCGAGTTGGCGCATATTGAACTGCGCAACCCGAATCTGAGCCTGATGGAGCGTGCAGCGCTGGCGGACTGGGTCGTGCGCCCGCAGCTGCTCACTGTGCCTGGACTGGCAGAGGTGACACGCTGGGGCGGCGAGACGCGCCAGTACCTCGTGGAGATTGACCCCAAGCGGCTCCAATCGTATGGGTTGACTATGCGGGATGTGATGGACGCGCTGGAGACCAGCAATCAGAACGCGGGCGGCGCGTACATTTTGCGCGGGGGGCAGCAAGCGATGGTGCGCGGCGTCGGGCAAATCACGGGGCTGGACGACCTGCGTCGGATTGTGCTTGCCGCGCGCGACGGGACGCCTATCACGCTCGCGCAAGTCGCTACCGTGCGCGAGGCGCCTGCCGTGCGCTACGGCGCGTTCACCCAAAACGGCGAGGGCGAACAGGTCTACATCCTCACCCTGCTATTGATTGGCGAGAACGGGCGCGTCGTCGTGCAGCGCGTCAAGGACAAACTTGTCGCGATCGAGAAGTCGCTGCCCGCTGGCACCAAACTCATTCCCCACTTAGACCGCTCCAAACTGGTCAACGGCACGCTGCGCACCGTGCTGCGCAACCTCACCGAGGGCGGGCTGCTGGTCATCGTGTTGCTGTTCCTGTTCCTGTTGCAGTTGCGCGCGGGGCTGATTGTCAGCAGCGTCATCCCGCTGTCGATGATGGTCGCCGTGTTGGGGATGCGCCTGTTCGATGTGTCGGCGAACCTAATGAGTTTGGGCGCAATCGACTTCGGGCTGATTGTGGACGGCGCGGTGATTATCGTGGAGAACACCATTCGGCGCATTTCGGAGGTGGTGCGCGAGGCGACCGCGCCGCTGACCCGCGAGGAGATGGAGCGGCTGGTTCACGACAGCACGGTAGAGGTGATTCGCCCCGCGCTGTTCGGTGTGTTTATCATCATCGGCGCGTATATCCCGATCCTGACGCTTTCGGGTGTGGAGGGCAAGATGTTCCGCCCGATGGGACTGACGGTTATCTTCGCGTTGCTGGGCGCGATGCTATTGTCGCTGACGGTTGTGCCCGCGCTGTGTGCGCAGTTCCTCAAGCCGCAGGTGGAGCGCGAGAACCGCCTGCTGGAGCGGCTGACGCGCCTGTACGGGCGCGTGCTGGTGTGGCATCTGAATCGTCGAGCATTCACCGTCGGCGTCGCCGTGCTGTTCGTGGCAGCGTGCTTCAGCCTATTCCCGCGGCTGGGCAGCGTGTTCGTGCCCGAACTCAACGAGGGCAACATCGCGATCTCGGGCTTCTACCCGCCCGACACCTCGCTCGAAGAGGTCGTGCGCCTGTCGGGACGACTCGAACGACGCCTGCGCGAGCAGTTCCCCGATGAAATCGCGCACATCTTCACCCGAATCGGACGCCCCGAAGCCGCCACCGACCCAATGCTGAACAATCAGGTGGACATCATGATTGAACTGCATTCGCCAGAGCGATGGACGCGCGCCCGCACGAAAGAGGCGCTCGTGGAGCAAATCGCCGAGACGGTCGCGCTGATGCCAGGGCTGTCGGTCAGTTTCACCCAGCCCATCAAAATGCGCATGGACGAGATGATCGAGGGTCAAGGCGTGCGCGCGGACTTCGCGGTGAAGGTGTTCGGTCCCGACTTGGCGGAGTTGAACCGTATCGGCGGGCAGATTGCGGCGGAGCTGCGCAAGATTCCAGGCGCGGCGGATGTCTCGATGGAGACGCTGGAGGGGCTGCCCCAGTTGCAGATTACGCTCGATCGGGAACGCGCCGCGCGCTACGGACTGCGCGCCCATGATGTGATGGACGCGATTGAAGCCGCCTTCGCGGGCAAGGTCGCCACAACCGTCGTGCAGGGCAATCAGAAAGTGGAGGTCGCGCTGCGTTTCGCGCCCGCCTACCGCGACACGCCCGAAGCGATAGGTCGCCTGCTACTACCGACAGCGTCGGGCGGGCGTGTGCCGCTCAGCCAAGTGGCGCGCATCGAGGTCGTCGAGGGACCCGTGCGCATCAATCGCGAGAACGGGCAACGGCGCGTGCTGGTGCTGGCGAACGCGCGCGGACGCGACCTGGGCACGATGGCGGAGGAAGCGCACCAACGCATCGCCCGTCTGAACCTGCCCGTCGGCTACTGGATTGAGTACGGCGGCGCGTATGAGCATTTGGTGTCAGGGCGGGCGCGGCTCAGCATCGTCGTGCCCGCGACCTTCGGCGCAATCCTGTTACTGCTCGTGCTGGCGATGGGCAACCTGCGCTACGCGCTGATGGTGTTCACCGCTATCCCCTTCGCGCTCACGGGTGGGATTCTGGCGCTGTGGCTGCGCGGGATGCCCTTCTCGATGTCGGCAGGGGTCGGCTTCATCGCGCTGGGCGGAATCGCTGTGCTGAACGGGCTGGTGATGATTACCGCAATCAACCAGTTGCGCCAGCACGGGATGCTGTGTCGTGAGGCGGTTCTAACGGGTGCGCGGCGGCGGATGCGACCTGTGCTGATGACCGCAGCGGTGGCGAGTTTCGGCTTTTTGCCGATGGCGCTCTCGCACGGCATGGGCGCGGAGGTGCAGCGTCCGCTGGCGACCGTCGTGATTGGCGGACTGATTACCAGCACGCTGCTGACGCTGATCGTGCTGCCGACGCTCTATGCGTGGGTGGAAGGCGCGTTAGAGGCGCGGACACAGCGTCGCCTGCAGGCTGTGCTGGGTAGCGAGTGAGATCGCAGGGGGAACGCGCCCGCCCAAAAGGGGGTATACTGAATCGGTATGCCGCGCGTGACGATTGTCGGCGGCGGGTTCGCAGGGGTCGAAGCGGCGTGGGCAGCCGCGCGGCTCGGCGTCCCCGTGCGCCTCTACGAGATGCGCCCCAAACGCAGCACGCCCGCCCACAAAACAGGCTGGCTCGCCGAGCTGGTCTGCTCCAACTCGTTCAAGTCGATGCTGCCCACCACCCCGTCGGGGCAACTGAAGTGGGAGATGGAACGGCTCGGCTCGCTGGTGATTCCCACCGCACGCGAGTTCGCCGTGCCCGCAGGCGAAGCGCTCGCCGTAGACCGCGAGGCGTTCGCCAAAGCCATCACCGCCCGCATCGAACTCCATCCGCTGATCGAAGTCGTGCGCGAGGAGGTCGCTGCCATCCCGCCCGACCGCCCGCTGATTATCGCCACGGGACCCTTGACTTCCGACGCGCTCGCGGGCGAAATCGCGCGCCTGACGGGCAAGCAGCACCTCTATTTCTACGACGCCGTGTCGCCCATCGTGGACGCCAGCACGATTGACTACGACAAGGTCTTTTTCGGCAGTCGGCGCGAGAAGGGCGACCCCGCCTACATCAACTGCCCCTTCACCAAAGCGGAGTACGAACGCTTCTGGGAGGCGATTCGGGCGGCGGAGTGCGCGCCGCTGCACGAGTTTGAGGCGCCGCGCTTTTTCGAGGGCTGCACCCCGCTGGAGGAGTTAGCCGCGCGCGGCAAGGACACCCTGCGCTTCGGACCGCTCAAGCCGATTGGACTCACCGACCCGCGCACGGCCAAGCGTCCGTATGCCGTGCTGCAGCTGCGCCCCGAAAACAGCGAGCGCACGCTCTACAGCCTTGTGGCGTGCCAGACGCGCATGAAGTGGGGCGAGCAAAAGCGCGTGTTCCGCCTCGTGCCTGGGCTGGAGAACGCCGAGTTCGTACGCTACGGCGTCGTGCATCGGAACACCTACCTCGATTCGCCGCGCCTGCTGCAGCGCACGCTCCAGTTCTGCGACGACGGCAAGCTCTTGTTCGCGGGGCAGCTGGTCGGCGTGGAGGGCTACATCGAGTCGGCGGCGAGCGGGATTATCGCGGGGCTGAACGCCGCGCGGATTGCGCTGGGCAAGCCTGCCGTCGCGCCCCCGCGCGAGACGGTCATCGGCTCGCTGCTGCACTACATCAGCACCTACCCGCACCCCGACTTCCCGCCGATGAACGCCAACTGGGGGCTGCTGCCCGACCCCGACGACGCCCCGAAAGAGCGCGACCTGCGCCGCCAGCTCAAACTCCAGCGCGCCCGCGACGCGATGGAACGCTTCGCGCAGGCGCTGATGCTGTGAGTTCGGCGCGCGGGAGGGCACAAGCCATCTCGGGAGGAGCGCCATGAGGATAGGACGGACGACTATCGGCTCTCCGGAAATCTCTACAGATGACTGGCTTGGGTTTCTCTGTTTCTGGTTAGTGATACTTTTAATCACAGGGTATCTTGTGAGTCGCGGCTACTTTCGCGATTGAGGGTACATCCCGAATGAGTGCCTTCGCAACATGATTTCAACATGCGAATGGGGGCAGACACATAGGTCTGCCCCTACAGAGACGCCGTTGTGTAGGGGCAGACCTGTGTGGTTGCCACCGCAGAGACGCCACTATGTAGGGGCAACCCTGTGTGGTTGCCCCTAAAGTCTGCCATTTGGGGCAGGTGTGAACCCGCCGTGCGCCCCGATGCCTCTCTCCTACCCTGTGGGCGCGGGCTGATAAGGGTACAGCACTTGGGTTCGCTGCGTGGGGAACAGACGCGCTTTTTCGCCCTCACCCCCTTGACGCGCAGGAGTGGGTATACTCATGGGCGTAGCAAGGAGGACTACCTTGGGCTCGACGCGCACACGACGCAAGAACGGACAGCAGACGGCGATTGCCTACCACGAGCGCTTAGAGAAGAGCGATTTATTGGAGATTTATCGCAGGCTGTGGTTCGCCCGCATCTTTGACGAGGCGTTGTACGACGCCAAAAAGAAGGGTCGCCTGCGCCGCGGGAATGTGTACGGCTCGCGCGGGCAGGAAGCGATTCAAGTGGGCACGACCTACCCCCTGCGCCCCGACGATTTCGTCTCGCCCATCCACCGCGATATGCCCGTGTTCGTGTTCCGCGGGATGACCCCCGAACAGGTGATGTGCCAAATCTGGGGCAAGGCGAACGCCCCCACGCGCGGCAAAGACTCGTGGAGCCACATGGGCGACATGAGTCTGGGCATCGTGCATTCGACCAGCATGCTGGGGTCCACGATTGCGGTGGCGTGCGGGGTGCTGTGGGCGCAGCGGCTGGACGGCAGGCGCGACCGCGTGCTGGTCGCCTACACGGGCGAAGGCGCAACCGCCACAGGACCGTTCCACGAGGGGCTGAACTTCGCCGCCGTGCATAAACTGCCGCTAATCGTGGTCGTGGAGAACAACCAGTACGCCTACTCGACGCCTGTGGAGCTGGAAGTGCCCACCGAGACGGTCGCCGACCGCGCCAAGGGCTACGGCATCCCCGGCTACTGCATCGACGGCAACGATGTGCTGGAGGTCTACAACACCACCTGCGCCGCGCTGGAACACGCCCGCGCGGGCAACGGTCCCGTGCTGATTGAGTGCGTGACCTACCGTCTGCAGGGGCACGCCGACCACGACGAGACGCGCGCCCGCCAATACCGCCCCGTCGAGGAGATCGAACTGTGGGAGAAGCGCGACCCGCTGCCCCGCTACCGCCAGTACCTGCTGAAGACGGGGCTGTTCAGCGAGGCGGAGCTGCCCGAACCGCCCCCCGACATCGTGGAGCAGATTCAGAAAGCCATCGAGTACGCCATCAGCAGCCCCGACCCCGAACCGCACACGGCGCTGGAAGACATCTACGACGAGAGCGCGGGGGTGTCGCGATGAGAGAGGTCACCTTCCTCGAAGCCATCCGGCTGGCAATGTGGGAGGAGATGGAGCGCGACCCGAATGTGTTTGTCATCGGCGAGGACATCGGGCGCATGGGCGGCGCGTTCGGCGTCACGAGCGGCTTCTTCGAGCATTTCGGCGAAGACCGCGTGATTGACTCGCCCATCTCGGAGACGGCGATTATCGCCGTGGCGGTCGGCGCGGCGGCGGCAGGCAAGCGCGGCATCGCCGAAATGCAGTTCATCGACTTCATCTCCTACGGGTTCGACCAAGTGGTCAATGTCGCGGGCACTTGGCTGTACCGTTCGGGGGGCAAGACGCCCATCCCGATTGTGGTGCGCGGTCCGTCGGGCGGCTATGTTGGCGGCAGCCTGTACCACAGCCAGCAGTTCGAAGCGTGGTTCTTCCACACGCCTGGCGTCAAGGTAGTGCAGCCCGCCTTCCCCGACGACGCCTACGGGCTGATGAAAGCCGCCATCCGCGACAACAACCCCGTCGTGTTCTACGAGCATAAGTACCTCTACCGACGCATCAAGGGAGCCATCCCCGACGCGAGCGAGGACTACATCGTGCGGCTGGGCGAGGCGCGCATCCGACGCTACGGCAGCGACATCACCGTCGTCACCTACGGCGCGATGGTACACTTCGCCCTCGAAGCCGCCCAACGGCTCGAAAAAGAGGGCATCTCGCTGGAAGTGATTGACCTGCGCACCATCAAACCGCTGGACATGGAGACGATTCTGGAGTCGGTGTGCAAGACGAGTAAGGTATTAATTGTATACGAGGCGCCGAAGACGGGCGGCGTCGGCGCGGAAATCTCGGCGCGGATTACTGAACAGGCGTTCGAGTGGCTGGACGCGCCGATTGTGCGTGTGGCGGCGAAGGATGCGTTTGTGCCCTTCGCTGAGCCGCTGGAGAAATTCGTGCTACCCAGCGTGGACGACATCGTGTTCGCCGCGCGGGAACTGGCAGCATACTGAGGAGACCAAGCGATGGCTGTGGCGGTGATTATGCCCGAACTGGGCGAGAGCATCGTAGAAGGCACGATAGTGCGCTGGCTGAAGCAAGAGGGTGACTTGGTGCAGGAAGACGAGCCGATTGTGGAGATTATGACCGACAAGGTGAACACCGAGTTGCCCGCGCCTGCCAGCGGCGTGCTACAGCAGATTCTCGCGCCCGCGAACACGACGGTGAAGGTCGGTCAGGAACTCGCGCTGATTGCGACGGCGAACGAGTCGGCGGCAGCGACGGCTGAGCCGCCTGCTGCACCTGTCTCCGCGCCGCCCCCCGTGGAGGCGGTCGGCTTCTACGGCGGGGCAGACGAGCCTGCGCCCGTGGCAACGCCTCCGCCTGCGCCTGCGACACCCACCCGCAGCGATGGGCAGACGCGCACCGCAACGGGGCAGCCCTTTATCTCGCCCGTCGTGAGCAAAATCGCCCGCGAACACGGCATCAGCCACGAGGAACTGCTGACCATCCCTGGCACAGGCACAGGCGGACGAGTCACGCGCAAGGACATCGAGGCATACATTGCCCAGCGCAAGGCTGCGCCGAAGCCCGCGCCTGCACCTGCCCCAGCCCCTGCGCCGCAACCTGTGGCTGCGCCTGCACCCGCCCCGCAACCCGTCACCCCGCGCGAAGGCGAGGAAGTTATCCCGCTGGTCGGCATGCGCAAGGTCATCGCCGAACACCTCACCAAAAGCTACCAGACCGCCGTGCATGTCACAACCGTCATCCAGGTCGATGTCTCCAAACTGGTGGAGTTCCGCGAGCGCAACAAGGAGTCGTTCCAGCAGCAGTACGGTGTGCGCCTGACCTATACGCCGTTTTTCGTGAAGGCGTGTACCGACGCGCTGCTGGAGTTCCCGATGATGAACGCCACCTTGCAGGACGACCAGATTATCGTGCGCCACTATGTGCATATGGGCGTGGCAGTCGCGCTGGGCGAGCAGGGCGAGGAAGGGCTGATTGTGCCCGTGATTCGCGACGCGCACAAAAAGAGCCTCATCGACATCGCCCGCGAGCTGGAAGACATCGCCAAGCGCGCCCGCAACAAGAGCATCAGCGTCGCCGAAGTGCAGGGCGCGACCTTCACGCTGACCAACCCCGGCAGCTACGGCGCGCTGATTGGCGCCCCCATCATCAACCACCCGCAGACGGCAATATTGGGAACCTACGCGATTGTGAAACAGCCTATAGTCGTCAACGATATGATTGCCATCCGCCCGATGATGAATCTTTGCCTGAGCTACGACCATCGATTAATCGACGGGATGTACGCGGGTCGGTTTTTGCAGCGCATCAAGCGGGCAATCGAATCGTTCGAGTTTTTCAAGTGAGTCTTCCATCCGACCCGTCCCCCGAAGAAACCGCCCCGTTTGTCCCCCACGGGGCGGTTTCGCTTTGAGCGAATGCCCTTGCGATTGGGATACTAAGTGCCTTTGCGTTGGTTTTTCAACATGCCCCCCTCCCAACCTCCTGATAAGGGTACATCGCTTGGGTTCGCTGGGTGCAGAGTGCACCCACTTTCTGCCCTCACCCCCAGCCCCTCTCCCACAGAGTGGGAGAGGGGGGGAGCCGCGCGCTGACTTGTTTGGAGTGCTGAAGCGTCAGCTTCAGCACTCCAAAGGGGTTAGCGCGCAACTCCCCGCTCCCGCACGCGGGCGAGGGCGATTATGGAGTGCGGAAGCGGAGCTTCCGCCTAATGCTGAAGCTGACGCTTCAGCACTCCAGAGGGTTAGGCGCGCGGCTTCCCGCTCCCGCACGCGGGCGAGGGCGATTATGGAGTGCGGAAGCGGAGCTTCCGCCGATGCTGAAGCTGACGCTTCAGCACTCCAGAGGGTTAGGCGTGCGGCTCCCCCCTCCCACACCGCGTGGGAGAGGGGATAGGGGTAAGGGCTTACGAACCGCAGCCGAAGTTGAACAGCACCAGCAACAGGTCAGCGTCGTCAACCGTGCCGTTGTTGTCCACATCCGCGCTGCCGCAGAAGCCGAAGCAGCCGAAGTTGAACAGCACCTCCAGCAGGTCAGCGTCATCGACGCGCCCGTCGCCTGTGGCGTCGCCCTCGCACTGCGTGGTCTGGCAGCCCTGATCGCTCACGAAGTACGCGCCCTGCAACGAGATGATATACCGCCCGCTTGCAGTCGTGCTGCGCATCCAGCCTGCGATAGCGTTCGCCGCGCCCGGACCGTCGGGGCAGCGTACATTGTCATAGGGAGTGTCATTCC
>JAIMAN010000040.1 GCA_023511915.1 Armatimonadota bacterium | reverse complement strand
GCTTACGCGTCTGCGCCGATAACAGATGCCTTTGGCGACACGGTTGCAGGTGCGCGTCAGACCTACGACTGGAACGGCGCGTGGGGCTATCGGAACGAGGCACTCACGGGCGGGTTGCTGGGCAGCTGAGTAAGGCACTGCGTCCGATAGCCCTTCACGGTTAGTTAGCCCCGAATGCACTTCAGTTGTTCCTGCATCCGCTCGGCGAGTTGGCGCGCCTGGGCATCATATGCCGCCTTGTCCTGCCAAGTGTCGCGCGGGTGTAGTAGGTCGTTCGGCACATCGGGCACGGCGTCGGGCACTTCCAGCCCGAAGATGGGGTCGGTGTGATACGAGACGCCCTCTAATGCGCCGTTCAGCGCGGCGCGAATCATCGCCCGTGTGTAGCGGATGGGGATCCGATGCCCGACGCCATACGCGCCGCCCGTCCAGCCCGTGTTGACCAGCCACGCCTGCGCCCGATGCTGCTGCAACTTCTCGGCGAGCATTTCGCCGTAGCGTGTCGGGTGCATCGGCAGGAACGGCGCGCCAAAGCACGCGCTGAAGGTCGTCTGCGGGGTCGTAATCCCGCGCTCCGTGCCCGCCACCTTCGCCGTGTAGCCCAGCAAAAACATGTCCATCGCCTGCTCGACGCTCAGGCGGCTGATGGGGGGCAGCACGCCGAACGCATCCGCCGCGAGGAAGAAGATATGGCTCGGATGACCCCCGATGCTGGGCAGCACCGCGCCGTCGATATAGTCCACAGGGTACGCCGCGCGCGTATTCTCGGTAATCGAGGCGTCCGTGTAGTCAGGCTCGCGCGTGTCGGGATGCACCACCACATTCTCCACCACGCTGCCGAAGCGGATGGCGTTCCAGATTTGCGGCTCGTGCTCACGCGAAAGGTTGATACACTTGGCGTAGCAGCCGCCTTCGAAGTTGAACACGCCCGTATCCGTCCAGCCGTGTTCGTCGTCGCCAATCAGGCGGCGTTCGGGGTCGGCAGACAGCGAGGTCTTGCCCGTGCCGCTCAGCCCGAAAAAGAGCGCGACATCGCCCGCCGCGCCCACATTCGCCGAGCAGTGCATCGGGAACACCCCCTGCAACGGCAACATAAAGTTCAGCACCGTGAAGATGGACTTTTTGATTTCACCTGCATACGCCGTGCCCGCGATTAGCACGATGCGCCGCACAAAGTCCAGCGCGACGACCACCTCGCTGCGTGTGCCGTCGATGGCGGGGTCGATCTTAAAGTTCGGCGCGTGCAGCACCAGAAAGTTCGGGCGGAAATCCGCCAGCGCCTCGCGCGGCGGGCGGATGAACAGCTGCTTCGCGAACAGGTTGTGCCACGCTTGTTCGGTAATCACGCGTACGCACAGCCGATAGCGCGGGTCTGCCCCCGCGTAGCAGTCCTGCACATAGAGCGGGCGGTTCGCCAAGTACGCCGTGACGCGCAGCAGCAGCCGCTCGAACACTTCGGGCGCCATCGGTTGGTTGACCGCGCCCCAGTCGATTTCCGACTCGCATTCGGGTCGGCGCACGACGAACTTGTCTTTCGGGGAGCGTCCCGTGTATTGCCCCGTAGCGGCGACCAGCGCGCCGTTGGACGCCAACAGCGCCTCGCCGTTCCGTATCGCATGCTCGACCAAACTCGCTACAGAAAGGTTGTGATACAGAGGGGCGGCGTGTCCTAAAAGTGTATCTATCTCCGTATTGTTCGCTTCGGTCGTCCAGTCGGTGTGCATAGACATCGTTCTGTTCCTCCAGAGTTTCGGCTCGGCAGTGAGCGTCCCGCAGGCGGCGCGGGAACGCCATAAGGATACCCGACGACGGCAGGTACAATTGCCCTGCCTATGAAAACGCTGCGTTTATCCGAGTCCGTCGGACCCAACCTATTATCGGAAGAGAATGTTGCGCGCACGGTGTGGCGGTTGGCGCTGCCGACGATGGCGGCGTCGGTGGTGCAGTCGGCGAACAGTTTTCTGGATCGCATCTTTGTGGGGCGTCTGGGCGCGGAGGCGTTGGCAGGCGTCGGGGTCGGCAGCCAGTTGCTGTTTCTGACGATGGCGCTGGCGATGGCGGTCTCCACAGGCGCGACGGCGATTGTGGCGCGGATGGTCGGCGCGAACGACACGCACAGCCTGCGTCAGGCGGCGCGTCAATCGCTGGGGATTGCTTGCGTGCTAGGCGTCGCGTTCACGCTGCTGGGCTACCTGCTGCTGCCGCAGATTATCCGCTGGTACGGGCTGGAGGCTGGGGCAGACGCGCAGGCGCGGCAGTTTCTGTCGCTTGCGCTGCTGGGCGCGCCCGCCAGCTTCCTGATGATGGGGCTGAGCGGCACTTTTCGCGGGTTGGGCGACACCCGCTCGCCGATGTATGCCAGCATCGTGGCGACGGGGGTGCATATCGTCGGCGACTACCTGCTGATCTTCGGCAAGTTCGGCTTCCCTGCGTTGGGCATTCGCGGCGCGGGGATCGCGATGGCGCTCTCGCTGTGGGCGGGCGCGGGGATGCTCTGGGCGCAACTGTGGTTCAGCCGACGGCGCGAGTTGGCGTATCCCGCGCTGCCCGTGTGGTCGTGGTGGAAGCGCATCCTGCGGATTGGGCTGCCCGCCTCCGCGCGCACTTTTATCTACACGACCAGCTCGGTGATGTTCACGGGCATCTTGGCGGCGACGGCGGCGGGCACAGCGGCGGTCGCTGCGCTGCCGATTGGCTTGACCGCCGAGTCGATTGCGTTTATGCCGGGCTTCGCGTTCGCGATTGCGGCGTCCGCGCTGGTGGGGCAGGCGCTCGGCGCGAAAAACGAACGCTTAGCGGAGCGCTTCGGCTGGGCAGCCGCGTGGCAATCGTGCGCCGTGATGACCACGATGGCGGTCGTGTTCTACCTGTTCGCGGAGCAGTTCGCAGGGCTGTTCACGACCGACCCGCAGGTGAAGGCGTTGGCGGCGGCGTACCTGCGCATCAACGCGCTCACGGAACCGCTGCTGGCGTTCGGGATGACGCTGGCGGGCGCGTTGCAGGGCGCAGGCGACTCGCTCAAGGCGATGGCGGCGACTTTCCTGACGCAGTGGGTGGTGCGTGTGCCGTTGGCGTACCTGCTGGCGTTCGGGCTGGGCTGGGACGCGCACGGCGCGTGGTGGGCGATGGCGCTCAGCTCGGGCTTCAGCGGGCTGCTGATGATTGCCCTGTTCCGCCACGGCGGCTGGAAGCGGGTGAGGGTATAATCAACTCGGATGCAAACACTCCAGATCGCAGAGCAAACCGTCTACTTCGGAACCTCAGAAGACATGAGCGTCATTCCTGACGCTTGTGTAGATTTCATCATCACCAGCCCGCCATACTGGAACCTCAAAGACTACGGCGACGATTCGCAAATCGGGCACGAGCCTTACGAGAAGTATCTCGAACGCCTAAACACCGTTTGGCGCGAGTGCTATCGCGTCGCAAAGCCCGACACGATAATGGTCGTGAACATCAACTCGCGTCGCGTCAACAAACGCTTCTACCCGATTGCGTTTGACATTTATAGAACCATCTCACTCTGGCAATTGTGGGATGTGATGATATGGTACATCCCGAACGCTTTACCGCAGCCGAATCACTACATGAACCGTCTCTTCGACAACAAGTTCGAGTATCTCCTCGTGTTTCTGAAGGGCGATCCTGACCGCTACAAGTTTCACAAGCCGCGCGTGTCTCAGAAGTACGCTGGCGTTGACCCGCGCGACTATAAACTTAACGAGCAGGGGCGGTGTCTCGGCAATGTGATTCGCATTCCCGCCTATCGCCCGCCGAACATCAAACAACAGAACTACCATGTGGCGGCGTATCCCGAAGAGCTGGTCGCGCTCATGCTGGCGACCTACACGGACGAAGGCGATTTGGTGCTGGATCCGTTTCTTGGCAGCGGCACGACGCTAAAAGTCGCTCGCGTCATGAATCGGCGCGGAATCGGATTCGAGGTGAATACACGCTACGCCGAGCTGATACGCGAGCGCATCTGTGAGCCGTGGGCGGTTCCCAACTGGAGCGACTTGGACATCCTGCATGCATCGACGATGGTTCCTGGCATGCTCAAGCCCCGAAAAGCGAACTTTCAGACCGCTCGCCTTGCCCAACTGCCGCTGATTAGCGATCCCCAGCCGCCGACGCTTTTCCCGCTTGAGGAACAGGAGACGCCTTGAAGGCAACCCTCGTGAAACCTGCTTCCACCCCGCTGGGCAGTTGCTCGCGAATCTCGTAAGCCCCCCGATACCGAGACAGGAACTCGGCGAAGTTTTCAAGCTCTGGGTAATCCTGAACGAGCAGCACTCGGTTCACTGCATGAGCAACCACGATAGCGAATTTCCAAAGGGTTTTGAACTGGACAAATTCATCTGCTGTCGTCAGTACCGTTTTTAGTCCCTCCGCGTTAGACTCGAACCCGACCCCGTCTACGAGAGCGACCAAAAATGGGGGCGGCGCATTAGGACAGTTTTGGCGGATGGCTTCCATAGCCTTTTTCACCTCATCGCTTTTGGACTGACCGAACATGCCTATGTTTGCCGACTGAATCATCGATTGCACGAGGACTCTCGGGTCGTTTGAGTCAGGAACAACCAAGTCGAACGACACATCCCAAATCACGACATCGCGCGAGATGGGCTGCTCCAACTTCTCTTCAGGTTCGAAGGGTACGCCCAGTGCGTGCAATAACTCGGCGAGCCGTTGTTCGCCCATATGACCCTGACGCTTCGCTCGCTCTTGGCGAATGTAGCCTGGGTAGGTCGCCTGACTCAATGCTTCGAGAACACCCCTCAAAGTGTCGGCGTCGCTCTCTATCCCTGAACGGTAGAGGGGTTCAAATACCCTTTTCAGACGCCTCACAAGGTAGCGAACTCCCGAATCGAATTTATGGAGCTGCTTGTAGCTCTTTGGCGCGGAGTCCTTTCCAAGACTCGCTTTCAGGTCGCTGACGACCTTGTTGCGCGTCAAGCCACTCACCTGAAGCAACAGTGCTGTCAGACTCGCGCCGTTGCTTACGAGCAGTTCCTTGAGGTTTGGGGTAGCATTTTCCACATCTGCTCGACAATATTGGTAGACCTGTCGGAGCCACTCTAATTCCTTATCAGTCAGCGGGGCGCGCGCTTCGTAGCCAATCACAAAGGGATCGGCGGTATGATCCCACACATAGCGGAAAAACTCCTCGCGTCTTTGATCCAGTTTACTCATCTTGTAGGTACTCGGCAATCCGAATTAGCTCGCTGAGGGGTATCTGTAGCGCGTCTGCAATCCGCTGCGCGCTCAGTAGCGTGGCGTTCCGTCGACCGCACTCGATATCGCCGATGTAGGTTCGATGAAGCCCCGCGCGGAAGCCCAGTTCCTCTTGGGATAGCCCCTGCTGGCAACGAACTTGGCGGACGGCTGCACCGAAAGCCTTGGTGATCGTATGCATCGTATGCACGCTAGGTATTATTCATGCGGTCAGCAGCGCTTGTCTACAGACTATGAGTGGCGTTCGGTAGAGTAACGAGGGCGATAGCGTGAGTCTTCAGGGGGATACCATGACCGCAGACACCATCCTATTCTGGGTTGCAGTGTTCTTTGCAGTAGCGAGCGTGAATACACTCATTACGGTCGTCACGCGTGGGCGGTGGCTGCCTGTCAGGTCGTGGCTATGGCATACACTGGTGCGCTCCGAAGGCGAGGCATTTGCCCGCAATGTTTTCCTGCTTGCTTCGCTGGTGGCGGGCGCGCTGGCGGTTCTGTTGCTGTGGGTGCGTGGCAATTGGTAGGGGCGACGGGCCCTTGCAGGTCGTGCCGCCGTGCGCCCCTACATTCACGGCGCGGCTTGCCCCTTTTCGGTTGGCAGCCCGTGCGCGCTCCACTCGACCCACGAGCCGTCGTAGACCTGCGCTTCGATGCCCAGCAGGGCGCGCAGGGTGAACCACACTTGGCTCGCCTCGCGCCCTGAGTTGCAGTAGACCACCAGCGGGCGCGCGGGGTCTATCCCCAACTGCCGCACCGTGTCGCGAATCTCGTCGGGGCTGCGCCAGACGCTGTAGCCACCCTCGCTGCGCAGCAGGTTACGCAAAAACAGGTTCTGCGCCGTCGGGATGTGCCCCGCTTGATATTGCTGGGGCGCACGCGCGTCCACCACCTGCACGGGTTCGGGTGAGTCGAGATGCTTCTGCAGCCACTCCAGCGTGCGGAACAGGTCGGGGTTCGGCTGCGCCGTGCGCGTTTGCGGCTCGAAGCGCGGAATGGCGCGGCTCAGCGGACGGCTTTCTGCCTTCCACTTCTCGAAGCCGCCGTCCAGCACCGCCACGCGCGTGTGCCCAATCGCCAGCAGCGCAAGCGCGGTGTAGGTCGCCGCCGAGAAGGCGTCCTCCGCGCTGGAGTAGACGACCACTTCGTTCTCCGCGCCGATGCCCATCGCGCCGAAGATTTCGGCAAGGCGTTCGGGCGGCAGCAGTTGCCCTGGGATGCCGCCGCGCGTGAGGCGCAGCGTCTCGGTACTTAGGAACAGCGCGTTCGGGAGGTGTTCCTGCAGGTAGGTTGCCAGCGCGCCGCGTGCGTCGATAATCCGCAGGTTCGGGTCGTTCAGCCGTTGCGCCAGTTGCGCCGTGCTGATGAGTTGGGGCGCGTCAGGGCGCGATTGGGCGCACCCGATTGCCAGCATCAGCCCCGTCAGTGCGAGTAGTCCTGCCCAGCCTCTCATGGCAAGTAGGATACCCCGCCTCAGCGTTCTGTCGCGTCCGCATCCAGTTCGCGCAGCAGGGCGACATCCTCCTGCGTGAGGCACGCTTTGGCGAACAGGTCGGGGCGCAGTGTGCGGGTCAGGCGCAGTTGCTGCAGGCGTCGCCAGCGGGCAATCGCGCCGTGATTGCCCGACAGCAGCACGCTCGGCACGCGCAGCCCGCGAAACACCTCGGGGCGCGTATACTGCGGATAGCCCAGCAACCCGTCGGCATACGAGTCCTGCCCCAGCGATTCGGGCGAGTGAATCGCGCCAGGCAGCAGGCGCACGACGGAATCGATGATGATCAGCGCGGGCAGCTCGCCGCCTGTCAGCACATAGTCGCCGATGCTGATCACATCGGTCGCCAGATGCTCGCGCACGCGGGCGTCCACCCCTTCGTAGTGCCCGCAGATGAGAATCAGGTGCGCCTGCTCCGCCAGCTCGTGCGCCAGCGACTGGGTGTAGAGTCTGCCCTGCGGCTCCAGCAGGATGATGCGCGTGTCGGGGGTGGGCTGGCACGCCTCCACCGCTTTGAAGATAGGTTCGGGTTTTAGCACCAGTCCCGCGCCGCCGCCGTAGGGTTCGTCGTCGGTCTTTTTGTGCTTGCCGTCCGCGAAGTCGCGCAGCTGCAGAGCGCGAATCTGCACCAGTCCCCACTCCCGCGCGCGCCCGACGATGCTATAACTAACGCCCGCCTCAATCACCTCTGGGAACAGCGTGATGACATCGATGCGTAGCACAGGGGGGATTATACCGCTACGGTTCTACAAATGTACGGTACCGTATTCGCACAAAATCCCCAGTGCGCTGCATAACAATCACAAATGGCGGCTCCACGGCAGTTGTCTCAGAGAAAAGGGTCTCCAACATCTCTATCACAAACTCGGGCTTTATGTGCCCAGGTCGCAGGTAGATTATCCCCGTAAACGGCATCCCCCTTGCAATTGCTAAACGACCAAAATCAGCGTCATGAGTTAGGATTACCTTCCCTGATTGTGCGGACACGCCCAGAAGAAATTCGTCTGAAGCGCCCACCCAACCGTTATCGCGTACACTCTGGATTTGGCGACCCTGCTGGGACAGCCACTCGATCACCTTCGGGTGGATATTCTCATCTGCGAGCAGTGGCAAGTCAGTTAGAATCGTCATGAGCCACAGATTTCACGGGCACATCCAAAATCGTTTCGTTCCTTATCGAGGAAATAACATATGAGAGCGCTTGCTCAATATCTTCTGGTTCCAGCTGAGGGTAGGCGCGTAGAATGTCCTCTTTGGACGCCCCCGATGCGAATAGCTCCAGAAGGAACTCCACGCTAATCCTAGTCCCGCGAATGCACGGCTTGCCCGACAGAATACTCGGGTCGATAACAATCCTATCCAGCGATTTGGTCACGGTCATCGCTTAGAATTCTACCCAAAGTGCCTTGCTGGAAGGGGTATACTTGCTATGGGATGGCAGCTCCCCTTCAGCGGCATATCGGTCAGATTGAGCGGCTTTGTCAACAGTACGGGGTAGCGCGGCTGGAACTGATTGGTTCAGCCCTCTCCGAAGATACTTTCGACCCTGCGCTCAGCGATATCGACCTCCTTGTGGAGTTTGAGGGGAACGAGAGCCTATTCGCCCGATATATAGACCTCAAACTGGAGCTGGAGACCTTGCTCCAACGCCCTGTGGACTTGATTATGAAGCGGGCAATACGCAACCCTCATTTTCTGCATGAGGTCGAGACGAACCGAGTGGTGCTTTATGAATCGGCGCGTAGTCGGCTTGCTTAGCGACATCCTGCTTGCATGCTACAATTTCATGGGGGCGTATGCTGATGAATCAACGCACGGCACTGGTACAACCGCACAGCACCGAAGCCGAGATGAGCGTGCTGGGGTCGATGATGCTCGACCCCGACGCGGTGGAGAAGGTCACCGAGATGCTCCAGCCCGAGGACTTTTACCACCCTGCGCACCAGATTCTGTATCGGGCGATGTCCTCGATGCGTGAGCGCAATCAGGCGATTGACCTGCTGACGGTACAAGAGGAGCTGCGTCGGCTGGGGCAGCTGGAGGAGGTGGGGGGCGTGCCCGCGCTGGTGAACCTTCTCGAAAGCGTGCCGACCGCCGCGAACGCTGAACACTACGCCCGCATCGTCAAGGAGAAATCAACCTTGAGACGCCTGCTGCGCGCCGCATACGAAATCATCCGCCTCGTGGACGAACCGGAGCTGGAGGTGCAGCAAATCGTCGATCAAGCCGAGCAAGCAGTCTACCGAGTCGCCGAGCAAGGGCAGAGCCGAGAGTTCGCCGAGGTCGGAAACTTGGTCATGAGCGTCATCGCGCATTTCGATGAGCGCCAACACCACTTGCAGGAGCATCCGGGCGATTTTCTGTTGGGCGCCTCCACGGGGTTTCGCGAGTTGGACTGGATTCTGTCGGGGCTGAAACCGTCGGAGCTGATTATTTTGGCGGCGCGCCCCAGTGTCGGCAAGACCTCGTTGGCGGTCAACATCGCCGAGCATGTCGCCGTGCGCGAACGCAAGGCTGTAGCCATCTTCAGCTTGGAGATGTCGGCGGATCAGCTGGTGCAGCGCATGCTCTGCTCGCAGGCGGGGGTCAGCGCGCAGCGCATGCGCCGACTGCAACTTACCCTCGATGAGTGGCAACTCATCACGCACGCCGCCGAACGTCTGTTCCGCGCGCCTATCTACATCGACGACACCAGCAGCCTCTCGCCGATTGAGATGCGCGCCAAGTGCCGCCGACTCAAGTCGCGTCTGGAAGGGCGCGAGCTGGGGCTAATCGTGGTGGACTACCTGCAGCTAATGCGCTCGTCGAATCGGCGCGCGGAGAACCGCAACCAAGAGATTGGCGAAATTGCCCGCTCGCTCAAGCAAATCGCCCGCGAGTTCAGCGTGCCGGTGCTGGTGCTGTCGCAACTGTCGCGCTCGGTGGAACGGCGCGAGAACAAGCGCCCGATGCTCTCCGACCTGCGCGACAGCGGCTCGATTGAGGCGGAAGCCGATGTGGTGCTGTTTATCCACCGCGAGGAGTATTACGGCGACCGCGAGGCGACCCCGCCTGTAGACCCGCCGCCAGGCTTTGTGCGCCAGGAAGAGGTGGAACTGATTGTCGCCAAGCAGCGCAACGGTCCCACAGGCAAGGTCATTGTAGCGTTCCAGCCCGACTACTCGCGCTTTGTGAGCATCGATCGTGAACACACGGGGGTCTACTGACGCCAGCGGGGCAGGAACCGCCCTGTGGCGCGTTGGTAGTCGGCGTAGTCGGGGTAGCAGCGTTGCAGGCGTCGCTCCTCCTCGCGCGCCTTGAGGTTGAAAAACACGGTTAGCGCGCCCGCCGCCGCTATTGCCAGCGGCTTTTGCGCTACAATCGCCAGCCCGAACGCGCTCAGCAGCAGCCCCGTATACATCGGGTGGCGGATGACGGCGTAGACGCCCGTGCGTTGCAGTCCCAGCGCGGGGTTCGGCTCAGGCAGCGGGGTCAACTTGCGCCCGTGCATGCGCAGCGCGGCAAGCCCGACCCACGCGCCGACACCAACAAGCGGAACGCCCAGCCACCGCCACACACCCCACGACGCGCCTATACTAAATATCATCGTAAATACATACAATAAAAACAAGATAGCTTGTATGAATACCCAGATGTATCCCATACTGTGAATGATACCAGTTGCGCGGGAGGAGTCTGTTGTTGCCCCCTCCTGCAGGTTCCCCTCGCGAAGCGGGGGGAACCAAGTGGGGGTGCGGCTACTCGGTTCCCCCTGCGAGCAGGGGGAACCTCTGAAGTCTGCCATTTTTAACATCCCCACCCTCCAACCCCTTGAATAACAAAACGCCCATCGGGTATCCCTACATATTATGGGACAACTGAGACACTCCGAGATGGGACAACCCGATGGGCAACACCACAACACACACCTAGTATACCACTTCCAACACCTCATCAGCACCACACCCCTCAACACCACACGACCCGAACCCTACCGCACCCACCAACACCTCGCACGCGCCGAACTCATCACCCCCGCACGCAAAACCATCGCTCAACTCGCACGCACCCAACGCCCCTACCCCAACTCCATCCCCAACCGCTACTACCGACACTTCCAACGCTACTTCGACCCCGACGCCGCCTTCCAGCACCTGTTCCAACACACCCTCCACGCCGCCCCTGCCCACCAGCCCTACTGCGTCGCCCTTGACGGCGCCACCGTCCCGCGCACAGGCGCCTATATCCCAGGCGCCCACTGGACCCCCAACCCCGCCAACGCCCCGTTCGCGCGCGGACTGCGCAAAGCCCAACGCTTCGTAATGGCAGGCTGGCTGGACGACGACCCCAACGCCCGCTGCATGCTCATCGATTGGCTGCCCACCTTCTCACAGAACGCCCGCTACGCTAACCCCGCCTCGCGCCGCTCCGAAATAGAGGGCTGGATTGCCAGCCTGCAGCGGGTGCGCGCGTGGCTCAACGCCGCAGGACGCCCAGAGCAGCTACTGCTGTGTGTCGGCGACGGGCGGGGCGACACCCAAGCGTTGGGCACGCTGGATGTGCTGAACACGGTCTGCTGTGTGCGCACGCGCAAGGACTCGCGCTGGTGCGCCCTGCCGCAGGGTGCGCCTTCAGGGCGGGGGCGTCGGCGGGTGTATAGCGACCAAGTGTGGACGCCCAAAGACAAGTGGCAGCAGCGCACGGGCTGGCGACGGGCGCCGCTTGTGGTGCGGGGGCGTGAAGTGCGCTTGTTGGTGCGGGTCGAGGGTCCGTGTCGTCGGGTGGGATGGGGCGAGCGGGTGTTTTTCGTGATTCTTGTGCGCGGGCATCGTAAGCGCACCAAGCAGGGCAAATCCCGCGCGCCGATGGCGTTTTGGGTGCACGCGGTTTCGGACGGCACGGGGGGCTGGCAGTTGCCTGTGTCGTTGGAGGTGTTGCTGTTGAAGTTGTGGCAGCGTTGGGAGGTGGAGGTGGGGTTCCGATGCTTGAAGAGCGGGTTTGGGCTGGGGGAGAAGCCGTGTTGGGGTTTTGATAGTGGGGAGCGGAGCGTGTCGTGGCGTGCGTGGGTGTACGGGGCATTGATATGGAGCGGGTATCGTGGGTGGGGCGGGTGGACAGGTGGTGCGCGTTGGGGCGGGTGTCGGGGTCGTGCGCGGTGGACTTTTCGGGATGTGTTGTGGAGCGTGCGGTGTGAGGTGTTGAGTGGGGGAATAAATGGCGGGTTATGGGGTCGTGGGGTGTGTGGGGATGAAGCGCCGAAAACTGGCGGTGCGGGGTGGTGTTGGGCTGTGGATGTGGTGTTGCGTTGGTTGTGTGCGTTTCGGTTGTGAGGGTTGGTGTGTGCGAGGCGGTGTTGGTGATGTTTTGGGGGTGTTGTTGTGGGTGTTTTGGGTGAATGTGGCGCCTGCGGGGTATGTTCACGCCTGCTCGAAATGGCAGACGTCAGGGGGCGCACGGCGGTGCGCCCTGCGGCGCGTTCCCCCTCGCCCGACTCGCGGGAGCAGAGGACACAGGGGGTGAGGGCAACCGAATGCGCCCTGCCCCTAAGCTTCCGCGCCGAACCGTTGTACCCTGAATAGGCAAAGTGCAACGGGCAGGGGAACCGCACGCTACGCTTCGACGCCTGAGAATTTCGGCACTTTGCGCTGACAATTAAGCAGGAATCGAGCGCAAGGTGTGGTATAATATAGAGTATTGAAGCGCTTCAAACGACAACGAGGTGCGAAGCGCGAAGGAGGCATAGCGATGAAGCGTGGATTTACGCTGATTGAGCTGCTGGTAGTCATTGCGATTATCGCCATTTTAGCGGCGATATTGTTCCCTGTGTTTGCGCAGGCGCGTGAGAAGGCGCGCCAGACGACCTGTCTCTCGAATGTGCGCCAGCTGGGATTGGGGATTATGCAGTATGTGCAGGACTACGACGAGTTCCTGCCGATGTCGCAGTACGGCGGCGGCAACACCAACATTCCCCAGATGCTGTGGACAGGCGCCATCTACCCGTATGTCAAGAGTGGTCGCGTCGAGACTCACTGGATGGACCCGAACGCCAAGTGGTATCCGGGCGTCGAGGGCATCTTTAGTTGTCCCAGCTATCCTGCGCCCCAGCAGAACGGTCAGTACGGGGTGCATTACGACCTGTTCGCGGACTTTTGGAACTGCTGCACCTCTGGGTCGCAGTTAGACGCGCGGCACCGTGCGGCGTCGCTGGCGATTATCGACGCGCCCGCCGACAAGGTGATTCTCGCCGAGACGGGCGTCAACGACGCGACTTGGGGCTGGCCGTTTTTCGGCACATGGCAGTGGGACTGGGCGGACTCGGTGGGCAACCCGCGCGGCTCGACGGATAACGCGCGGATTGCCTTAGAGCGCGACTGCGACTACGCGCCGCGCGGCAACGGCACCTGGGCGGGCTGCGGGATGCTGCCACGCTACCGCCATAACCGCGTTGCGAATGTGGTCTTCGCCGATGGACACTCCAAAGGCATGGCGCGCGGCAAGATCCTCTGGTTCCGCAACATCTATGTGCCACACGGCTTGCCTGGACAGTGGACCGCCGATGGCTGGTATCCGTACTAAGCGTCCATTCTGGGGGCAGGCTGCACCTGCCCCCGCCAATTGGGAGGAAGCCTATGACACGGGAAAACAAACTGGCGATTGTGGCGATTACGCTCATCTTGGCGGCGGCGGTCATCTTCTTCTTCACCTACCGCAGCACGCAGCCGCAGTTCGTGGAGCCTGACCCCAACGAACTGCAAAAGCGCATCGAGCAGATTCAAAACGACCCGAACATGCCGCCACAGGCAAAAGAGGCGGCGATTAGCGAAATCCGACGGCGCATGACCAACCCGCCGCCGCAGCAGTCTCCGTAGCTACCCCTTCCGAAACGGCTCCACCAAATGGAGCGCGAGCTCCTTCATAAAGAAGTGGCAGTCGGTGACGATGGGGAAGGTCTGATGCGTGCCGCGATCGGTGAGCTTGATCACGGTGTCGGCGTCGCTGTCCACGCAGAACACGCGTACCGATGCGGGCAGCATGTTGCCTGTGGCGATGGAGTGCAGCGTGGTAGCGACCATGATCGCGACGCCGACGCCCGGGATATGCGCCCGCATCGCGTCCTGTGCGTCCAACACATCGGTAATCACTTCGGGCAGCGGTCCGTCGTCGCGGATGCTGCCCGCCAGCACGAACGGCACGCCGTGCTTGACGCAGGTATACATCACGCCGCGCGTCAGCACGCCCTGCTCCACCGCCTGACGGATGCCCCCCAGCAGGCGGATGCGGTTAATCGCGCGGATGTGGTGCTGGTGCCCGTGCGTGACGGGCGAGCCTAAGTCGAGCGACACGCCGAGCGAAGTGCCGTACATCGCCGATTCGATATCGTGCGCAGCGAGCGCGTTGCCCGCAAACAGCACATCGATCCAGCCGTTGCGGATGAGCTGCTCCAAGTAGGGTCCCGCGCCTGTGTGGATGATGGCGGGACCGCCAACGAACAGCACCTTTTCGCCGCGCGCTTTGGCTTTGCGCACCTCGTCGGCGACGCCGCGCACGGCGCGCTCTTTGGGCTTCTCGGACGAGACCTCGCTGCCCATGAACGCGAACACGGAGGTCGGGTCGCGCCGTTCGGGGGGCGTGACGCGGATGCCCTCGTGTCCGACGACTATCAGGTCGCCCTGTTTGACCCGCGCCATCGGCACAGTCGCCGCGCGCCACCGCCCGCCGTCTTGCCACACGCGCACCCCGCAGTCCATCTCGATGTTCTCCACAGGCACCCAGCGGCGATGCACGCGCACAGCGGTCTCCAAGTTCGTGGTGGAGTAGAAGTCTTCGGGGAACACGCCGTCTTTGGGGGCAGGCTGCAGGTGCGCGTCTTCGTGCGAGAAGAACGCCCCGTGCTGCTGCACCTCCTCCAGCACGCGCTCCAGCAGGTCGTCCGTATCGGCTTCCACCAGAATATCGAACTGGCTGGGTTCCTCGCGCGTGTGCCCGATTTTCGCGTGGCGCACCTCGTAGCGCACCCCCTCATACGACGAGAGGATGTCCAGCACTTTGGAGAGGGTCAGCGAATCGATGACATGTCCTTCCAGATGAATCGTCTCCGACGGCATCGTCATTGGCCTCCTTAGAGTTGCCGACCTGGGACGCCTGGCTCGGTCATCTTGTACGGGTCGAACACCTCGCGGATTTGCTCTTCGGTGAGCAGGTTGCGCTCGCGCACGATGTCGATGATTGAGCGTCCCTCGCGCAGGGCTTGCTTGACCACCTCGGCGGCGACGGCGTAGCCGACATACGGGTTCAGCGCGGTCGCCAAGCTGGGGCTGGTCTCGGCGTACCAGCGGCACTTCTCCTCGTTGGCGACAATCCCGCGCACGCACCGCTCGTCGAGTTGGCGCATCATCGTCGTCATAATCTGGATGGAGTAGACCGCATTATACGCCATCAGGGGCATCATCACATTCAGCTCCAGTTGCCCCGCCTGCACCGCGTAGTCGATGGTGGTCGCGTTGCCGATGACTTGGAAGCAGACCATGTTCGCCATTTCGGGGATGCTGGGGTTTACCTTGCCGGGCATGATGCTGCTGCCGGGTTGCACGGCGGGCAGGGTGATTTCGGCGAAGCCCGTCAGCGGTCCCGACGAGAGCAGGCGCAGGTCGTTCACGATTCGGGTCAGCTCCAGCGCGAGCGTGCGCAAAGCGGAGCCGACGAGCTGGATGGGCATCTGGCTCTGCATCGCCTCGCGCAGGTCGTCGGCGGGTCTAAACGGCAGCCCCGTCCATTCGCGCAGCAGCTCCACGACGCGGAAGCGGTACTTCGGGTGCGTGTTCAGCCCTGTGCCGACTGCACTCCCGCCGATGCCGAGTTCCTCGACGGCTTCGGCGGCGAACTCCAGCACGCGGCAGCACTTGCGCAGCGTCGCCGCATACGCCGCGAACTCCTGCCCCAAGCGAATCGGCACGGCGTCTTGCAGATGCGTGCGCCCCGACTTCAGCACATGGTCGAACTCCCTGCCCTTCTGCGCGAACGCCTCGGTCAGCGCGTCCAGCGCGGGGAACAGCTCGCGCAGGGCAAGGCGCGTCGCAATCCGCATCGCCGTCGGGAAGGTGTCGTTGGTGGACTGCCCGAAGTTGGGGTGGTCGTTCGGGTTCACCATCGAGTAGTCGCCCTTCTGCCCGCCCAAGATCTCGATGGCGCGGTTCGCCAGCACCTCGTTGACATTCATGTGGAACGAAGTGCCCGCGCCCTGATGGAAGATGTCGGTCGGGAACTGGTCGCGCAGGTTGCCTTGCAGGATTTCGTCGGCGGCTTGGACAATCGCGCGCCCGATGGGTTCAGGTAGCAGTCCCAGCTCGGTGTTCGCCTGCGCCGCCGCCTTTTTGAGCAGCACATACGCCTCAATCATCACGGGGGGTTCGGTAATACCGCTGATGGGGAAATTCTCTTGCGCCCGCAGGGTCTGCAGACCCCAGTAGACATCAGCGGGCAGCTCGCGTTCGCCTAACGCATCGCGTTCCATTCGTGTCGCCATCGCACAACCTCCACAAGAGTGTACCTGATGGTAGGAATCATCCCCTTGCCCGCGAATTGCGTGTATGCGAGGAGGCAAATTATGGGAGACTACACGCCGAAGCCAGAGCATAAGTTCACTTTCGGGCTGTGGACGGTCGGCAACATCGGGCGCGACCCGTTCGGCGAGCCTGTGCGCCCGCGCATCCCCCCAACGCGCATCGTGCAGAAACTCGCGGAACTCGGCGCGTGGGGCGTGAACCTGCACGACAACGACCTCGTGCCCATCGACGCCACGCCCGCCGAACGCGACCGCATCGTGCGCGAGTTCAAGCAAGCCTTAGACGACCACAACATGCGCCTGGTGATGGGCACGACCAACCTGTTTTCCGACCCCGCCTTCAAAGACGGCGCGTTCACCAGCAACGACCCCAAAGTGCGCGCCTACGCCCTCCAGAAGTCCATGCACGCGATTGACCTCGCCGTCGAGTTGGGCGCGGAAATCTATGTGTTCTGGGGCGGACGCGAGGGCACGGAAACCGACGCCGCTAAAGACCCCGTCCAAGCCCTGCAGTGGTATCGCGAGTGCATGAACTTCCTGATCCACTATGTCAAGGATCAGGGCTATCGCCTCAAGTTCGCGCTGGAGCCGAAGCCCAACGAGCCGCGCGGGGACATCTTTCTGCCCACCGTCGGCGCGATGCTGGCGTTCATCGAGACGCTGGACGACCCCAGCATGTGCGGCGTGAACCCCGAAGTGGCGCACGAACACATGGCGGGACTGAACTTCACGCACGCCGTCGCGCAAGCCATCGAGCGCAACAAACTGTTCCACATCGACCTGAACGCGCAGAAACTCACCCGCTACGACCAAGACTTTCGCTTCGGCGCGGAGGACATCAAAGGCGCGTTTTTCCTCGTGAAGCTGCTGGAGGACAACGGCTACGACGGTCCGCGCCACTTCGACGCGCACGCCTACCGCACCGAAGACGAAGAGGGCGTGTGGGACTTCGCGCGGGGCTGCATGCGCACCTACCTCATCCTGAAGGAGAAGGCGGCGCGCTTCAACCAAGACCCAGAGATTCAGGAGCTACTCGCGCAGATACGCCAGTGGGATGTGGAGCTGCAGGAGCGGATGCGCTATTCGCGCGAGAACGCAGCGTGGCTGAAGGCGCACCCGTTTGACCGCGCCACGCTGGGCGCGCAGGGCTACCACTACGAGCGGCTCGACCAACTCACGATGGAGCTGCTGCTGGGCGTGCGGTAGCCGTCAGCACCCGCTGCCGAAGTTGAACAGCACGGTCAGCAGGTCGGCGTCGTCGACCACCCCGTCGCGGTTCATGTCCGCCTGCGGGTCGCTGGAGCCGAAGGCGAACAGCACCAGCAGCAGGTCGGCGTCGTCAATCGCGCCGTCTTGGTTCGCGTCGCCCACCTTGAGCGCGAAGTTCAGCGTGGTGAGGTCGCTGAGCGTCGCTGGGCTTTGGGCGCAGAGCCAGACGCCGTTGGGTGTGCTGACGCGCACGGTCGCCGCGCCAGCAAGCGCCGTATCGTAGGCGTAGCTACCGCCCGCGCCGAGCGTCAGGTTGACCGTCTCCTGCTGGCTGCCCTGCTGGAGGGTGAAGCGCACGGGCACACCCGCGGGGTTCGCGATGCCCTCCAGCGCGACCTGACCCTGCACGCGCACGGCGCTGACCGTCAGCGTCGTGTTCACGAACGACGCGGCGTAGGTCGTGTCGCCGTCGAACTCGGCGCGCAGCGTCTGGTTGCCCAGCGACAAGCCCAGCGGAACCGTGTAGGGCAGGCTTGCTGTGCCCGCGCTGTTGGTGACGGCAGTGCCGACGATTGCGCCGTTGACTCGGAAGGTCAGCGTGCGTCCCGCCAGCGGCGCGCTGTCCAGTGTCTGGCGCAGGGTCGCCTGCAGCGTGATGCTCTGCCCGCGCCTGCCGCTGACAGCGGGCGCACTAAGCGTCGTCGAACGGCGCACCTGCATCGCCCCCGCAAACAGGCGGTCGTCCACCATATAGTCGCCCGCGTTGATGGTGTTGCTATTGTTGCGGTCGAACCACAGCGCGGTCAGCACATCGTAGGTTCCCGCCGCCGCGTCGCTGGGCACGAGGAAAAAGCGCGAGCGGTTGTTTGCGCCCTCCACGAGGCTGACCTTGAGGTCGCGCGACGAGTCGGAAATCCACGAGCCTGTACCCAGCCGAATCGACGCGCCCAGCATCACCTGAAAGTCATGCGTCGCGCCGATGGTGAAGCCCAGCGTCGCCTGCACGCCCGTGCGCGCGGGGTTCGGCGTGACCTGCAGGTTCTGAATCGTCGCGACGCCGCCCTGCACGAGCTGGTAGCCGCCCGGCGCGTAGTAGTGGCTGAGGATCTGCTGCCAGTTCTTCGTGCCGCGTCCGTGTAGGGGCGCGCTGCTGCTGCACGCTTGGCTGCTGCTAAGGCGTCTGCCCGTCGCCCAGCGCGCGGAGCCCCACTGACACAGCCCGCGCCCGTGCCCGAAGGTGCTAAACCCCGCGCACACGGGGTCAAAGATGCACGGCCAGCTGCTGCCTGTGCCCGAATAGCCGTCGCCACAGCCCGCGTTGTTGTTCTCGGCGGAGTATTCCGAGCGCGCGATGTTGCCCGCGCTGGTCAGCAGCACATAGCGCGTGGTGGCGTCCACCGCCGCGTTGCCGTTGCTCGACTGGTTGCCCGTGAACACTTGGCACGAAGTCGAGTCGCAGATGTCGTAGCTGCTGTTGATGGGACTAAACACGAACGAGACGCCGTAGCTGCGCACAGCGACCGCGCCCGCCTTGAGCGACTCCATGCCCGCGGGCGGGTTCTCGCTCCCAAAGCGCACACTGCCCCAGCAGGCGTACCATTCACTGGTGATGACGCCCTTGCAGTAGGTATCGATGGTGTAGACCTCCACGCCGCCGGGGCAGTTGGTGCGCGAGGTGCAGTTGCGCCCGACCTTGATGTATTTGGGCAGCACAATCGGCGCGGGCGCGGCGGGGCTGAAGTCGCCGCCCATAGCGCCGACAGGCGTCTCGGCGGGCGTCTCGTGCTTGGACGTGTCGCACTCGTCGCAGGGCTGCTTGGGCGCGTCGTCGCGGTGGCGCGGCGAACGCATATCGCGCGATTCCACCCCGCTCCCTGCCGTCATCGTCAGGCGGTAAATCCAGTCGCCCTCGCTCCACAGCGCGACCTGCCCCAGCAGCAGCGTGCGGTAGCCCGCCCGCTCCAGCGCAAGCGTCGCGTAGGGCTGCGCTCTGCCCTGCAGGTCGTGAATCGGGAACTGCAGCAGGAACATGCCGTTGGCGTCGGTCTCCGCCGCGCCCGCGTGGTTGAGAACGCGCACCTGCACGCCCTGCAGCGGCTGACCTGTCCCCTCGTCGGTCACGAAGCCGACGACAATCATCTGGTTCGGCTGACGCAGCGACCACAGGTAGCGCCAGTCCACCGCGCGCGGGGGCGTCAGCGGGTCCAAGTAGAAGCGATATGGGGGCATGTCGGGACGCACGGCGAGCGTGATTCCGACCGTAGAGTAGCCCGCATGCGTGGCATACAGCACATAGTCGCCTTCGGGCAGCAGCGCCGACAGCCGCCCGTCAGGTTGCGATTGGAATGCGTGGGTCTGCCCTGTCGTCTGCTCGGTGAGCGCGACCTCTACCGCGAGCGCTCTCCCTGAAACCGAGTCGTGAAACCGCAAGTCCAGCCATTGTTGCGCGGGCGCAATGCTTAGGATTAGCCACGCCAACGCCACGCCCAGAAACCCTTTCCGCGCCATGCCTCTATTATAGCCCACATCGGGCAGCGATTCACGACTCCAGTAGCCACTCGGCGGCGTAGGTGTAGCGGATGCCCGAAGGTATATCTGACGGGGGTAGCGGCTCAAGCGCAATCAGGCGCAGGCGCGCGTTGGGGAACTGCGCGCCTGCGTCCACAACACTCGTATGCGCTACTCCGCCGCAGGGTACGACCCCAGCAGCACCACCTCCCGCGCGAAGCGGTCTAACGCCTCCAGCGCGGCTTTGACCGTCTCGTCCTGCCGATGCCCCTGCAGGTCAATATAGAACAGGTACTCGAACATCCCGCGCGGGTTCGGGCGCGACTCGATCATCGTGAGGTTCACCCCGTGCGTGTGGAACGCGCCCAGCGCATGGTACAACTCGCCAGGGCGGTTGCGCAGGGTCATCACGAGCGAGGTCTTGTCGTTGCCTGTGGGGGCAGGCTCGTTGTAGCCAATCACCAGAAAGCGCGTGCGGTTGTGCGGGTTGTCCTCGATATGCTCACACAGGATGGGCACGCCGTAGAGTTCCGAGGCGAGCGCGTTGCCAATCGCTGCGCCGTTGGGGTCTTCGGCGGCGAACTTGACCGCGCGCGCGGTCGGCACGGTCTCGATGACCTCTGCAGCGGGCAGGTGCAGGCGCAGCCAACGCCGACACTGCTGCAACGGCTGCGGTCCCGCGTACACGCGCACCACCTGGTTGAGGTTCTTCGCGCGGGAAAGCAGATGATGCGCAATCGGCACATAGACCTCCGCGCAGATGCGGGCGTTGGTGAGCGGGAACATGTCGAGCGTTTCGGGCACGACGCCCGCCAGCGAGTTCTCCACAGGCACGACGCCGTAGTCCACATTCGACTGCTCGACGGCGGCGAACACATCGGCGATGCTCTCAACGGGCGTGAAGTGCGCGGCGCGCCCGAAGCACTTGAGCGCAGCAGCGTGCGTGTAGGTGCCCTCGGGTCCCCAGTAGGCGACGGTCGGGGCTTTTTCCAGCGCGCGCGAGATGGAAATCACCTCGCGGAAGATGCCCACGATCTGCTCCTGCGTCAGCGGTCCGCGATTGAGCTGTTGCAGCCTGCGGTAGATCATCTGCTCGCGTTCGGGCGTGAAGAACGGCTTATCGTCGCGCGATTTGATCTCGCCGATTTGTTTCGCCAGCTCCGCCCGCTCGTTCAGCAGCTGCAGCAGTTGCTCGTCGATCTGGTCGATGCGCTTGCGCAGTTCCGACAGTTTGCGCATGGTCGCTCCCCTTGAGTGCGCGGGGCGTCGTTGCGTGCGCGTGCGTGGCAGCTTCGGCGTCGAAGCCGCTGGACGCTCAGAGTGTACCCGACTGTGGCTCAGTGCCCGCCGATGCCGACCGCCTTGTAGCCGCCGCGCGCCCGATAATACAGGAACTGCGCCCCGAACAGGAACACGAGAATCACAGGCAGCACCGCCACATAGCGGAAGGTCATCGCCGCGCCGTGACGCAACGCCTCGTCCAGCACCGCTTTCTGCTGCTGCGCAGTCGGGTCGCCCGCCTCCGCTTTGCGGATAATCTCCTGCGCGCGTTCGGGGCTATACTTGCCGTCCACGACCACCATCTGGCGCAGCTCTGGGGTGAGTTTCTCGATGGTGTGCAGGTCGTAGATGCGCCCCATGCTAGGTCCCGCGACGCCCGCGGCGATCATGCCCGCCGCGCCCATCACCGCCAGCAGGAACTCGCCCCCGCGCGGATAGCGCTCGGAGACCACGCCCAGCATCGTCGGCCAGAAGTACGCCTTGCCAATCCCGAACACGGTCGCCGCGAGGAACGCCGCGCCCGCCGTGAACGAGACGCTCAACAGATACAGCCCGACCGCCGCGAACGCCGCGCACACCGCCAGCAAGCCAATCGGCGTGAACACCCGCGCCACAGGTCCCGCTGCCAAGCGCAGCACGAACATCAAGCCCGAAGTGTACACAAGGAACAGGATGCCGCGAATGCCCACCGTGTCGGTCAGCACCGAGCCGACCCACTGGTCGGGTCCCAGCTCGGTAATCGCGGTCATACACATGCACAGCACCAGCAGCAGCACGCCAGGGCGCAGAATCTGCAGGAACATCTCGCCCATGCTCACGCCCGACGCCGCGCGCTCGGTTTCGGGGAACTTCTCCGTCCAAATCATCGCGCCGTAGATTATCGCAGGCACGATAATCGTGCCCAGCCGCACCTGCCACGAGGCGTTCAGAAACTCCGCCAGCGCAAAAGTCGCCAGCCCGCCGATAATCAGCCCGCCCGGCCACCACGCATGCAGCACATTCAGCTTGTGCGTCTTGTCGTTGGGGTACATCGTGGCGGCAAGCGGGTTTATCACCGCCTCCACCGTGCCGTTCGCCAAGCCGACCAGCAGCGTCGACAGCAGCAGCGCGACGAAACCGTAGTTCGGCGACAGGATCGTGAACACAATCCCCAAAATGTGCCCCAGACACGCGAACTTCAGCAGACGCCCCATCCCGAAGGTGTTCACCAGCGGACCCACAATCAGAATCGCAATCGGGAAGCCCCAGATGCCCATCAGGTTGACCAGCCCCTGCTGCTCGTGGCTGATATCGAAGGTCGCGCCCAACTCCTTCAGGATGTCGGCGCGTATCGAAAACGCCATCGCCGTCGTCACCAGCGCGATACAGCTGGCGACGAACAGTTTGTTGTAGTTATAACTCCCCTGTGCCATGTCGCCCTCCTTAAGGTGGATAAACTCTTCGCGCGGCGTAGGGGGATTCCTGCCAGTTTTGATGAGAGTTCTTTCCGCAAGGACACAGTGTCACCCTGTATGAGCAGGGGAGATGCGCCCCTTGGGGGTTCTATCAAAGTCGAAACTGACGATTACCAAATCGAAATACTCTGCAACAGCGTAATGATAGGCATCGTCAAAGTCAAGCCGATATTGCACGGCAATATTCGCAAGCATCTCTGCTTGCTCTGTTGGGAGACTGACTAAACGAAAATCGCCATTTCAGTATAGGTGCTGTGTTTTTGAATACGAAACAATCGTATCCCTATGGAGAAAAGCGCAAAATCACTAATCGCTCTTCCCGCCTGAGCGGAGGTAAGTAGAAATTGCTTCGCTTCTTGGGCGTGTGCCTGACCAAGAAGGATTTCTAACAAGATGTTGGTGTCAATCAGGTACTTCACCTGTCCACTCCCTGAGAATCTCGTGTTGCAATTGCACAGAGGTATAGCGGTCGCGCAGCGACTCCAGCGCGCCCTCCCAAGTGAATTGTAATCCCCCTGAGCGTGGCACGGCGTGCATGGCGCGAAGATATTCTACTAACTCACGTACCAGCCGTTGTGCTTCTGGGGGCAGCTCGCGAATCATTTTATCCAGCGACTGGGTTCTCATCACCCTTAAGTATACTCTACGCTGATGCGCGCCCTTGATATGTAGCCGTGCGGACGGGTATCCTTTGGCGCGTTGAGCGACACGCAGGTCACGCGGAGAACGCCCTATGTGCTGTTGCGGTATGTTGCGCCCGACGGCGCGCCTATCTGGTTGGAGGGGCTACATCCCGTCGGGGTCATCGAGGCGCGCACGCACGCGGCGGTGTTGCCCGCGCTGGCGCAGGTCGAGCAGGCGACGGCGCAGGGGCTGACCGCCGTCGGGTTCGTGGCATACGAAGCGGCGCACGGGCTGGACTCGGCGTTCCCCCGCGCCGACGCGCCCCTGCCGCTGGTGTGGTTTGCGGTGTTTGAACAGGTTCACGAACTCTCTGGGACAGGCGCGCCTTTTTGCCCTCACCCCCTGTGTCCCCCTCTCCCGCCAGCGGGCGAGGGGGATTATGGAGTGCGGAAGCGGAGCTTCCGCCCGCTCCAAAAAGCGGGCGCACCGCCGTGCGCCCCTACATCCCTCTCCCACAGCGTGGGAGAGGAGCTGGAGGTGAGGGGATGGCGCCCCACCCTCACCCGCGGCGAGTACGAACGCGCCCTGTGCGCCATCCACGCGGCAATCGCGGCGGGCGAGGTCTACCAGGTGAACTACACCTTTCGGCTGCGCGCGCCCTTCAGCGGCGACCTGCTGCCCCTGTTCTGGCAGGTGTACGAGCGTCAGCCCGTGCCTTACGCGGCGTACCTCGACACAGGCGCGCACGCGATTGCCTCCCTCTCGCCCGAACTGTTCTTCGCGCTGGACGGCGAGCGCATCACGACGCGCCCGATGAAGGGCACTGCCCCACGCGGGCTGACCCGCGCCGACGACCTGCAGCAGGCGGAACGCCTCACCCGCTGCCCCAAAAACCGCGCCGAGAACCTGATGATTGTCGACATGGCGCGCAACGACTTGGGGCGCATCGCCCGCGTCGGCAGCGTGCGCGTGCCGCGCCTGTTCGAAGCGGAACGGTACGCCACCCTGTGGCAGATGACCTCCACCGTCGTCGCCTGCACCGACGCGCCGCTGCCCGAAATCTTCCGCGCGCTGTTCCCCGCCGCGTCCATCACGGGCGCGCCCAAAATCCGCGCGACGCATGTCATCCAAGCCTTAGAGCGCGCCCCGCGCGGCGTCTACACAGGCGCAATCGGCGTCGTGCTGCCCCATCGCCGCGCGCAGTTCAATGTCGCCATCCGCACCCTGCACCACGACAAGGCGGCAGGGCAGTTGGAATACGGCGTCGGCAGCGGCGTCGTGTGGGACTCCGAGCAGGTCGCCGAGTACGCCGAGTGCCTTGCGAAAGCGCAGGTGCTGCTTGCACCGCGTCCTGAATTTGAGTTGCTGGAGACGCTGCTGTGGCGGCGCGGGCGCGGCTACTTCTTGCTGGAGGCGCACTTGCAACGGCTGCGCGACTCCGCCGACCACTTCGGCTTCACGATGGACGCCGACGCCGTGCGCCGCCAGTTGCTGACCGTCGCCGAGCAGTTCACCGCGCCGCGCTACCGCGTGCGCCTGCGCGTGAATCGGCATGGCGCGGCGCAGGTGGAGTACGCGCCGCTGTCGCCCGAACGCAGGGTGTGGCGCGTCGCGCTGGCGCGTGAGCCTGTAGACCCGCGCGAGGTGTTCCTATATCACAAGACGACCCATCGGCAGATGTACGAGCGGGCGCGCGCCGAACACCCCGACTGCGACGATGTGCTCCTGTGGAACACGGGCGGCGAGATCACCGAATCGACGCTGGCGAATGTCGTCGTGCGTCTGGACGGACGCTACTATACGCCGCCCGTCGCGTGCGGGCTGCTGGCGGGCGTCTATCGGGGGCGTCTGCTGCAGCGCGGGCTGCTGCACGAGCGCGTGCTGACCCCAAACGACCTGCGCCGCGCCGAAGCGGTCTACCTCATCAACTCCGTGCGCGGGTGGATAAGGGTGGAAGTGGTTTGCTAAACAATCCGCCGCTCCACAATCGCCACAGGGTCAAAAGTGCGCAGTCGCCAGCCAATCGTGAACAGCGCGAACGCCAGCACCATAATCGGCACGGGCAGCGTATACTGGTAGGCAATCGGATCGAACGGCTCGATATACAGCCCGCGCGGCTCCATAATGCGCACCTTCGCCCACAGCAGGACCCCCATCGCACACAGTACGCCCAGCACCCAGCCCAACGCGACGACCGTGATGGTCTCGATAGACACGCGCATCAGCAGCCCGCGCCGCGTAAACCCTATCGCCTGTAGCAGCCCGAACTCCACCAACCGCTGCTGAAAGTAGATGTTCGCCAGCAGCCCCGTCATCGTCGCCAGCATCACCGCCACCACCGTGACCACGATCCCCGTGATGAAATACAGGTTCCGAAAGGCGCGGTGCGTCTCCTCTTGCAGTTCGGCGTAAGTCCACACGCGCGCCTGCGCGCCCTTGAGCGTCTCGCGAATCCACGCATCGAGGCGCGGCTGGTAGCGCGGCTCCGTCGCGAAAATCAGCAGGTTGCGCGTCGGCGGGAAAAAGTTGTCCCGAATGAACTCCAGCGAGCCAATCGCCAGCCAAGTGTCGCCATGCAGCACGCCCACCACACGCACGGGCACAGGCGCGTACTGGTCAGGGATGAGCGGCGACAGCACCACATCGCCGAGTTTGAGGTTCTTGTTGCGCATCAGCGGCTCCGATAGCACGACGCCCGCCTCGCCTGGCAGGGGGTAGCGACCCTCGCGCAGGGTCAGCCGACACCGCGCCGCCAGCGACTCCATCTGACCCTGCTCCAGCCCGAAAATCACGAACGGCATCTTGCCCACGATGGTCTCCGCGTTCATAAAGCAGACGACCGTCTCGTAGGACGCCGCGTAATACGGCGCGCGCTCGATCCGCTCCACCAACTCCTGCTTGAGTTTGTTCGAGCCGCGTGGGGTAATCGCCGCGAAGTAGCGGTTGTAGTCGTAGATTTTCAGAATCGTGCGGTCGATGGAGTTCAGCAGCGCGACCACGCTGGCGATGGTCAGCACCGCCAGCGCCAGCACCAGCGTCAGGGGCAGGCTTCTGCCCGGATTGCGCATCAGAAACAGCATCGGCGACAGCGGATGGCGTTTCGGCATAGCGTCCCATGAGGATACCCCGCCGCGCTGCTCCAAAATCCTTAGCCACGCTAAATACTGCGCGAACCCCCCACCCAAAAACACTGCCTGCACCCAAACCTCAACCACAACTTCAACTTCGCACCCCAAAACAACGAACTCAACCCAACTCAATCCCTTAGCCACGCTAACTATTGCGCGAACCTCCCAACCCCTTGAACTCAAATCAAATGTCTACCGACCTTC